>NZ_KQ968534.1:0-34995 GCF_001578585.1 Sutterella sp. KLE1602 | reverse complement strand
CCTTGCGGCGCATCAGGAAAGCTCAAAGCAACGGTGCAAAACGCACGCCGAGGCTTTGGGCGAGAGCGAATGGTGTCAACCAGGACATTGCCGTCAAGACGGCCAACTTCATCGCAGGAGTTGCGAACGAATTCAAGGTCGACGTCATTGTCATGGAACACCTTGATCTCGCGGGCCGTAAACGCGGCTCGAAACGTCAGCGACTCCATCACTGGCGAGCCAAGTCTGTCCAGAAGATGGTGGAGCACAAGGCGCACCGGTGCGGAATCCGCATTCGTCGCGTCTGTGCTTGGAACACGTCGAAGCTTGCCTTTGACGGCACCGGTGTCGTTACAAGAGACACGAACAACTACAGCATGTGTACGTTTCAGACAGGCAAGCGCTATTCGTGCGACCTGTCTTCTGCGTACAACATAGGAGCTCGGTACTTCCTGAGGGAGTACGAGAAGTCCATTTCGGTGACGAAATGGCGGCGCATCTCGGCAAAAGTTCCGGGATGTGCCAAGAGGGTCACACGCACCCTGGACACCCTAATTCGGGTTTGCGCGGAGCTGCGTTCCATGTGAACGCAGATTTCTGAGCTTGCTCGCTATCTGTGCCCAGGCAGTCCGTGCTGGTAAAAGGCAGGGAAGCCCCGTCCAATTAATAATTGGGCGGAGAGGATTCACTAGGTGCCAGCACATCAGCGACTCTTCCTTCGGATACATCGTGCGGATGCGGGCGGACAGGACGCCTGCGGCCCTGAGGGCCTCGGCGGCGGCCTTCATGAAGCCTGCGGGACCGCAGAGAAAGTAGTCGGCGTTGTCGGTGACAAGCGCCGCGAAGTCCTCCGCAGACGGACGGACATGGTCGGCCGTGGTGCGCAGGATGAGATGGCGGCCTTCATGGCCGCTGATGCGCGACTCGATCTCGTCCACGCTGCGGAGCATGGCGGCCGCGGGCGTCACGCCGATGCCCGCCGTGATGAAGACGAGCGGGGCGTCGCCCTCGGGCAGGCGGAAGCCTCCCGTCGGCGCGGAGAGGTCGACGAGGGCGCCAGCCGCGAGGTCGCAGAGGACGTTCGAGACCATGCCTGCAGGGAGGCTGTCTCTTGCGGAAATGCGGCGGACGGTGATGCGGATCGAGTTCTCATTGGTCGCCGTCACCGTGTACTGGCGGGGCTGGACGAGGTTTTCTCCGGGGATGTAGACGCGCACTGAGACGTATTCGCCGGGGCGGACCTGAACGACGGAGCCGTTGTTGGCGGGGCCCAGCGTGAGGCTCACGGCGTCGGCCGTCTCCTCGTGCCTGTCGGTGAGCACGAAGCCGCGCCAGCAGCTCCAGCCGCCCAGCGCCTGGGCGGCGCTCGAGTAGCGGTCCTGCTCCAACGCGATCATCATGGCGGCCAGCTGGTTGTAGTCGGCGGACCAGGCGTCGATGACGGAGGGCGTCGCAATCTCGCCGAGCACCTCGCGGATGGCGGCAATCAGATGACGGCCGATGATCGGATAGTGCTCGGCGCGAACGCCCACCGAGCAGTGCCGCATGGCGGTATGCCTTAGGGCGCCCGCAAGCACGGACGGATCGTCGATGTGGGTCGCGTATGCGTGGACCGCATGTGCGAGCGCACGCGGCTGGGAGCCCGTGCGTTGGTGCGTCATGTTGAAGAGCTGCTGGAACTCAGGATTGTGGGTGAGGAGGCGCGAGTAGAAGTGAGCGAGCAGCGCCTCGCCTCGCCGTTGGTGGCGAGGATGGGAGCAGTTGCCTTGACGACGGCCTTCTGCTAGTCGTTGAGCATGTGTGGGTTCCTTCTTTGTGTTGTTTCTCTTAGCCGAAGGATAAGTCAGGGCGCGCGCCCCGAGCCTGTTCTGAAGAATACGCTTGCATTTCGAAACGCACGCGCGAGAGGAAAAACCATGAGGCGGCGTGTTTGGACGCCGGGGCGCGAAGCCGTCGGACGCGGCTGCGAACTGCGGGGCAGGGAAAGGGGGCGGCCCGGAGAGAAGGCGTTCCTAGACGAGAACCTTCTCGATGCCGCCGTTCTTCACGGTGCGGATGAACTGGTCGCGCCAGTTGGCGCCCAGGATCTGGCGGGCCATCTCGACGACGATGTACTCGGCGTCCATGTCGGCGCGCTCCTCATAGCGGGAGAGGCCCTGCAGGCAGCCGGGGCACGTGGTGAGCATCTTGACGTGGCCCTTGATGCCGGCCTTGGCCCTGGCCTTCTCGATCTCCTCGAACTTGCGGTGACGCACCTGGGAGGCGATATCGGGGCGCTTGACGGCGAAGAGGCCCGACTCGCCACAGCAGCGCTCGGACTGCACGACGTTGGCGCCGGTGAGCTTCTTGACCGTTTCGAGCGGCGGGTTGAGCCTGAGCGGCGTGTGGCACGGATCGTGGTAGAGGTACGTGTCGGCGTGCACGGGCATGGTGATGCCGCGCTCGAGCAGGAACTCGTGGATGTCGATGATGCGGCAGCCCGGGAAGATGCGGTCGAACTCGTACTCGTCGAGCGCCTTGATGCAGGTGCCGCAGCTCACGACGACGGTCTTGATGTCGAGGTAGTTGAGCGTGTTGGCCATGCGGTGGAAGAGCACGCGGTTCTCCGTCATCATCTTCTCGGCCTTGGCGGTCTCGCCGTAGGCGAGCTGCGGGTGGCCGCAGCAGCGGTAGCCCGGCGGGAGCACGGTCTGGACGCCCGCGTGCATGAGCATCGCCTCGACGGCGAGGCCCACGTCGCCGAAGAGGCGTTCGGAGCCGCAGCCCGGGAAGTAGAAGACGGCCTCGGCGTCGGCGGGCATGTCGGGACGCCGAAGAATCGGGATCGTGATCTCGTCCTCGATGCCGAGCGCGGCGCGCATGGTCTGTCTGGGCATGCGGCCCGGAAGCGGCGTCGAGACGAGATGGATCACCTGGTCCTTGAGGCTCGGACGGCCCGTGGTGTTGGCGGGCTTTTCACGAATGCGCGCAAGGTCCGCGGCGAGGTACTTCTCGGCGAGCTCGTTGCCGAGGCGCTGCAGCGAGAAGCCCGCGCGAACGGCGCCCGCGTGGAGCGCACGCACGGCGATCGGGTTGACGGCGTCGACGAGCGCGCCGCCCGCGAGCGCGGCGGGATTGAGATCCCTGTGGCCCGAGCGGTTGAGGAAGGCCTTGACGGCAGTGGTCACTTTGCCGAAGTCGATCTTGACGGGGCAGGGCTTGACGCAGCGGTGGCAGATCGTGCAGTGGTCGGCCAGATCGACGAGCTCGTTGAAGTGCTTGAGCGAAAGGCCGCGGCGGGTCTGCGACTCATAGAGGAAGGCCTCCGTCATCAGCCCGAGCGCGAGGATCTTGTTGCGCGGCGAGTAGAGCATGTTGGCGCGCGGGACGTGCGTCGTGCAGACGGGCTTGCACTTGCCGCAGCGCAGGCAGCTCTTGACGGACTGCGAGATGGCGCCGAGGCCCGAATTTTCGAGAATGAGGGACTCCGCGCGGAAGAGCTCGAACGAGGGCGTGTAGGCGCGCTCGAGGCCGCCGCCCGGCATGAGCTTGCCCTTGTTGAAGCGGCCCTCGGGGTCGATCCTGTTCTTCCATTCGCGGAAGGGACGAAGCTCCTCGTCGGTGACGAACTCGAACTTCGTGAGGCCGATGCCGTGCTCGCCCGTGATGACGCCGCCGAGCTTCACGGCGCAGCTCATGATGCGCCCGAGCGTGTGCTCGGCGTCCTGCATCATGCCGTAGTCGTCGGAGTTGACGGGGATGTTCGTGTGGACGTTGCCGTCGCCCGCGTGCATGTGGAGCGCGACGAAGAGGCGGCTCCTCACGTGCTTCTTGTGGAGCGCGTGAAGCTCGGCCATCACGTCGGCGGGCAGCGTCGCGGCGAGGATCTCGAGGATCTCGCGCTTGACGGAGATGCGAAGGCGCCCGTCGCGCATGGCGAGAAACACGGTCTCGCCCTCGCGGGGCTCGACGCCTTCGGCGAGATAGGGCGCGGCGTCGCCGTCCATGGCGGCGCGCATTTCCTCCCAGCGGGTCCTGACGCGGGCCGCGAGGTCGCGCGCGAAGGTGATGCCGGGACGCTCGTCGAGCGCGGTGTCGGCGAGGCGCTCGATGAAGGCGCCCGCGATGCGGATCTTGTTCTTGAAGGAGAACTCGATGTTGATGCGCTCGATCTCGTCGGAGTATTCGCCGAGACGCTCGAGCGGAATGACGACGTCCTCGTTGAGCTTGAAGGCGTTGGTGTGCTTGGCGATGGCTGCCGTGCGGGAGCGCTCCTTCCAGTAGGCCTTGCGATCGGCGGACGTGCGGGCGATGAAGCCCGCGCCGCCGCGGGCGCGCGCCATTTCACAGCAGCGTTCGGCCACGGCGTCGAGGTCGGCTTCGTTGTCGGAGACGATGTCGGCGAGAAGCACCATCTTGGGCATGCCGCGGCCCTCGAGCTTGGCACGGTAGCCGACGGCGCGCACGTAGCGCCAGTCGATGTGCTCGAGACCCGCAAGCTCGACCGTCGGATGGCCGCGCACGAAGTCGCGCACCTCGACGATGGCGGGTGTGGATTCGGCCACGGTGCCGTAGAACTCGAGGCAGACCGTGCGGCCGAAGTCGGGCATCCGGTGCAGCACGAAGGCGGCGCTCACGATGATGCCGTCCGTGCCTTCCTTCTGTATGGCGGGCAGGCCGTTGAGAAGCTTGTTGGTGACGTCCTTGCCGAGGCCCGCCTTGCGGAAGGTGCGGCCCGGAATCGAGAGGCGCTCTGTCCTGACGACCGCGCCCTCGTCGGAGAGCTCGTGGATGTTGAACTCGGCGGTCTCGACCTCGTGGATGCGGCCGAAGTTGTGGTTGACGCGCTCGACGCGGATCATGCGGCCGTTGACGTCGACCATCTTCCACCAGGCGAGGTTGTCGATCGTCGTGCCCCAGAGGGCGGCTTTCTTGCCGCCCGCGTTGATGGCGACGTTGCCGCCGATGCAGCAGGCGTCGGCCGAGGCGGGGTCGACCGCGAAGACGAGGCCTGCGGCGGCCGCGGCCTCCTCGATGCGGCGGGTGACGCAGCCCGCGCCGCATTCAATCACGGGATGCTCGCCCTCGACGCCCGGCAGGCGGCGCATGACGGGACCGCTGTGGCGGTCGAACTTCTCCATGTTGATCACGGCCGTGTCGGGGTGCAGCGGAACGGCGCCGCCCGTGTAGCCCGTGCCGCCCGAGCGCGGAATGATGGTGAGCTTGAGCTCGAAGAGCGCGCGCACGAGGGGCGCGATCTCCTCCTCGCGGTCGGGCGTGAGGACGACGAACGGATACTCGATGCGCCAGTCGGTGGCGTCGGTGACGTGCGTGACGCGCGCAAAGCCGTCGAAGCGGATGTTGTCCGGATCGGTGATCGCGGACAGACGGCGCTTCACTTCGGCACGGCGCTCGATGAGCTTCGGGAAGCTGTTGTCGAAGCGGCACACGGCGGCGCTCGCCTCGGAGACGAGGCGAAGCACGTCGGCATTGCCCTCGGCGCGCTGGCGAACGGCCTCGAGGCGGCGGCTCATCTCGCGCACGAGCAGTTTGCGGCGCTTCGGGTGCACGATCAGGTCGTCGACCAGATAGGGATTGCGCTCGACCGCCCAGATGTCGCCGAGCACTTCGAAGAGCATGCGGGCGGAACGGCCGGTGCGGCGAGAGCCGCGAAGAGACTCAATCGTGTCCCAGGCCTTTTCGCCCAGGAGACGGATCACGATCTCGCGGTCCGAGAGCGACGTGTAGTTATAGGGAATCTCGCGAACGCGAGCGGGAGCGGTCATCTCGGTCATCAGGGGGGAACTCCGTTGGTGAGGCGGGTTCGGCGTCAGGCGCGAACCGCATTGAATGGCAGGGGGCTCTTCCATTCTAACCCATTGATTTTCAAGGGTTATACATCAGATTGACTAGGGTGAAATGGGTGCAAATACCCCCTTGGGAGTATTCGTCGTAAGGGAAAACTGTCATTTTTGGGTGACAGCGCGCCTCTTCGGGAGGCGGAGGCGGTCCAAGCGGGCGAGGAATTTTTTCAGGGAATCGAGCCGACGGCTGCGCAAACGGGTAAAATGCGAGTCACCTAAAAGAGAATCATTTTCCTTCTCAGCCCTCACCCACGGGGCTGGACCCGGGCTTCCGAACCCCTGAGGCGGCCCGAGGCACGAAGGATCAGCCCCCCCATATATAAAAATGTCCGACACATTCACTCTGGACAAGGCCGCCATCGGAGACGAGCTCGAGGTGGTCGGCGTCCATGCCGAAGGCGCTCCCGAAGACTGGGAGATCTGGCTTGAGGAAATCGGCTTCACCGCGGGCGAACCGTGCGTGGTGTTGCAGAAGGCCGCTCTGGGCGGCGATCCGATCGCGGTCCGCATCGGCGTCTCGACGTTTGCGCTGAGGTTGGTCGAGGCCCGCTGCATCGAGGTGAGGAGGCGCGACTGATGGCCGTCTCCACCGTTGACATCTATCCGTCCGGGCCGCTCATCGCGATGCTCGGCAATCCGAACGCCGGCAAGACGTCGCTCTTCAACATTCTGACGGGTTCGAAGCAGAAGGTCGCCAACTATGCGGGCGTGACCGTCGAGCGCGTCGAGGGCCAACTCATCGGCGCGCCCGAGAAGATCCGCGTGCTCGACCTTCCGGGCACCTATTCCTTTCATCCGCGCTCGCCCGACGAGAAGGTGACGGTCGACGTCCTCAAGGGCATCGCGCGCGGCGAGCGCAGGCCCGATCTCGTCGTCTGCGTGCTTGACGCGACGAACCTGAGGCGCGGCCTCAAGCTCGTCATGGCCGCGCAGCGCCTGAAGCTCCCCGCCGTGGTGGCGGTCAACATGATGGACCTCGCGCGCCGCCGCGGGATCGAGCTCAAGGCCGAGGACCTCTCGCGCGAGCTCGGCGTGCCCGTGGTCGAGACGATCGCCGTGCGCAAGCAGGGCATCGACAGGCTCACCGAGCTTCTCTCCGACCCGTCCGCCTGGTCGTCCTGGGTGCCCGAGGCGACCGAGGAGGACGACCTTGCGCGCCTCAACAGGATCCTGCGCAAGCTCGGGCTTGACAAGATCTTCCCCGACGAATTCTCCGACCGCATCGACCGCGTCGTGCTCAATCCTTGGCTCGGCGTGACGATCCTGATGATCATCCTCTTCTTCGTCTTCCAGGCGGTGTTCGCCTGGTCCGCCTATCCGATGGAGTGGATCGAGGAGGGCTTCAACATGCTCGGAGAGCTGTGCGCCGAGCACCTGCCCGACGGGTTCGTGAAGGACCTGCTCGTCGACGCCGTCATCGGCGGCGTGGGCGGCGTGGTGGTGTTCCTGCCGCAGATCCTGATCCTCTTCTTCTTCATCCTGCTGATGGAGGAGTCGGGCTACCTGCCGCGAGCGGCGTTCCTGCTTGACCGCACGATGGGCTCGGTGGGCCTTTCGGGCCGCTCCTTCCTGCCGCTTCTCTCGGGCTACGCCTGCGCGGTGCCCGCCATCATGGCGGCTCGCATCGTCGGCAACCAGCGCGACCGCTGGGCGACGATCGCCATTGCGCCGCTGCTCACCTGCGGCGCGAGGCTGCCTGTCTACGCCGTGATGATCGCGGCCTTCGTGCCCGACGTCTCCGTCTGGGGCGTGGGCCTGCAGGGCCTCGTGCTCTTCGCGCTCTACTGTCTCGGCATGGTGGGCGCGCTCGTCGTCGCCTGGATCCTCAAGCACACGACGGGCAAGGGCGAGAACCGCACGCTGATGCTCGAGCTGCCGAGCTACCACCTGCCGCGCATCGACGCGCTCGCGCACGGCCTCTGGCAGCGCGCCTGCATCTATCTGCAGAAGGTGGGCACGATCATTCTGGCGCTCACGGTCTTCCTCTGGGTGCTGACGACCTTCCCGGGCGCGCCCGCCGGCGCGACCGATCCCGCGATCAACTACAGCTTCGCGGGCATGCTCGGCCGCGCGTTGGAGCCCCTCTTTGCGCCGATCGGCTTCAACTGGCAGATGTGCATCTCGCTCGTTCCCGCCATGGGCGCGCGCGAGGTGGCCGTCTCGGTGCTCGGCACGCTCTACGCGACCGCGAGCGACGCGGAGGACGCCCTCGTGCCGATCCTGCAGCACAGCTGGACGATCCCGATGGGCCTCTCCTTCCTCGCCTTCTTCGTTTTCAGCCCGTCGTGCTTCGCGACGCTCGCCGCCATCAAGCGCGAGATGGGCACCTGGAAGGCGCCGGCCGTCCTGTGGGTGGCCTACACGCTCCTCGCTTACGCCTTCTCCTTCGTCGTCTACCGCACGGCCCTCTGGGTCTGCGGCTAAGCCCGGAAAGGGCGCCGTCGAGGGACGGGCAAGAACAATTCGGGCGCCTGCGGCAGATGCTGCGGGCGCCCGAATTGTTTTCAGGACTGCTTCACGATGAAGCGCTCGACGACGTCCGCGGCTCCGAGTACGCGGGCGCGCCTGAGGTATCCGGGATGATGGAACCTCGTGCAGCCCATACTCGAAGGATCGGTTCGAGGATCAGAACGTCCGTTGCGGCATGGTGCATTTTGAAGGCCACTTCAAGGGGACGTACGGTCTTCGCGCCAAAGAGGACCTCAAAATGCGCCGAGGCCGCTCGATGAAAATCAGCTCGCAAAGTATCTTCGACCAGCGTTCAGCCCGTCCTTCGGGGCGAGACGGCGGACTCGCAGGCTCTGAAGATAAGCGCTTCGGAACCCGTCGAGCTGAAGCTCCAGTTGTTGCATGACGATGCATTTTCGAGTGATGGAGGGATTGCAACTGTAAAGGGTGGAAAGGTGGTTTGGCGTGGTTTACAGTCGTGAGTGGAAATGACCGGGATGCTTTTCCGTGAGCCGGCCGGAGGAAGAGGGTCGGCAAGTGTAAAGGTAAAATATGTCTGATCTGTAGTTTAAAGTATGCGTTACTGTCAGCGGGCGGGGTTGACAGTTCCGGTACCGCATGGTTACAGTTTGAGCTGTCGCGGGGCCATTTCCGGTTGCGCGACGGGGCTGCGGGAGCGGACGGAGTGCACCCCGGCGGAAGGGTTTACAGTTGATTTGTCAAGTTGGGAGGACGGCATGTCTGAAGTCGGGAATGAGGACGCGGGCGGCGTGCTGGCGCGTCTCATGAGGGGCGCGAATCTGCGCAGGAGCGTCGAGGTGCTCAAGGCGCCCGACGAGAGTCTTGCAGCGACGGTTTCGGCCCTTGCGAACACGGCGGGCGGATGGATTCTGATCGGCCCCGATCCTGAGGACGGATGGCGGTCTGCGGTGGGGTTCGATGCCGAGGCGGCGGTCGAGGCCCTTCGCGGGGCGCTCGGGGCGGTGGAGCCTGAGGTGCGCGCGGAGGCGGGGATTGCGTCCGTTGACGGACGGCCCGTCGCCTGGCTGCGCGTGCATGAGGTCGACCGCAGGCGCAGGCCCGCCCGCGTGCAGGGCGCGGGCCGTGCGGGCGCCTTTCTGAGAACTGACGAGGGCACCAGGCCTCTGACCGCCTATGAGCGCTACCGCATGATGGAGGAGCGCTGTCCGCCGCTCTTTGACATTGAGCCCGTCGAGCACGCGAATCCCGACGAGCTCGAGGCCGAGCGGATCGCCGCGATGCTCGGCTTTGCGAGGGAGCGTCATCCGAACGTCTTCGCGAGACTCTCCGACGAGACGGCCCTGATGCAGCTCGGCGTCCTCACCCGCGTCGACGGCAGGATCTGCCCGACGCTCGGCGGCCTTGTCGCCGGCTCGATCTTCCCGCAGAAGCATTTTCCGAGGCTCGTGCTCGAGGTGTCGGTCCTCGAGGGACCGAGGGGCGACGGCGCGGACGAGGGCCGCAGAGTGCTCTTCATGAAGCCCGTGCCCGGCCCCGCCGCCGAAATGGCCGCGGAGGCGGAGAGGATCGTCATGGCGTCGTGGGCGCCCGCCGCGGAAACGACGGATGGGGCCTTCGCCCGAGCCCTTCGCGCCGCGCTCGTCAACGCCCTTGAGCACAGGGATTATTCGCCTGAAGGACGAGGCATGCCCGTGCGGGTGCGCGTCTTCGAGGACGCCGTCGACATCAGGAGCCCGGGCGGACTCTTCGGCATGGCGCCCGAGGCGCTCGCCTCGGACGCGGGCCTCAGGGCGAGCCGAAACGAAAGGCTCGCGCGCATGCTTTCCCTCACGCCGCTCGCAGGTGGCCTCGCCGCCGAAGGCACGGGCTTCGGGTTTGCCGCGATCCTCGGCTGCGGGGCCGACGGCCTCGCCGTGCGCGTCGAAACCACGCCCGCCGCCTTCACGGTCATCTTCGCAAAGGCGGCCGAGGAGGAAAAAGCCGACATAAGAGAAGAGGTGAGGGCGGAGGCTCCGGACGAGTCCGCAGCGCCTTTGGTGGGTGCGGATCAGGCCGACTTCGAGACGATTCTCAGGGAGAGGCTCGCGGAGGCGGGCAGTCTTTCGGTCAAGGAGATCACGCTCCTTGCGGGCGTCTCCCGCCAGACGGCCGCCAAGCGCGTGAAGCGTCTTGTGGAGGCGGGCGTCATCGAGCCCACCGAGGCGCGCCAGAACCCGAGGCAACGCTATCGCCTCGCCGCGAAGGGCCGACGCGCCAAGCGCGGGTGAGGTCGCTCAAAAGACTGCTCCGCGCTCGTTTCGGGACTCTTGGAAGGGCGGGAGGGGGGCGGTAGAATGAACGGAAGAACGAAAGTGCCGGACTCGACGGCAGAACAACAGCCAGCCAAAGGACAACGCAAGGATATGCGCCGCAAGAACAAGAAGATCGACATGCTCAACGGATCGATCTGGGACAAGATGATCGTCTTCGCCCTGCCCCTCGCCTTCACAGGCATGCTCCAGCAGCTCTTCAACGCTGCCGACGTTGCGGTGCTCGGGCGCTTCGTCTCGAACGAGTCGATGGCGGGCGTGGGCAACAACGTGCCCGTCATCGGCCTCATCATTGCGTTCTGCATGGGTCTTGCGCTCGGCGCCAACGTCGTGGTGGCGAGGCTGCTCGGCATGAAGGAGCTCGAGCGGGCGAACAGGGCCGTGCACACGGCGCTCGCCACGGCGGTGATCTTCGGCATAGGCGCGGCGATCGTTGGCGAGTGCTTCGCGGGGCTCGCCATGGACTGGCTGTCGGTGCCCGAGGCCGTGAGAGACGATGCGCTCACCTATCTGCGCGTCTATCTGCTCGGCATGCCCTTCATTGCGATCTACAACTTCCTCGCCGCTGTGATGCGAAGCCAGGGCGACACGCAGACGCCGCTCTGGGCGTTGGTGGCGGCGACCCTCGTCAACATTGCGGGCAATCTCTTCTTCGTGCTCGCCTTCGGCATGGGAACGGCGGGTGTTGCGCTCGCGACCGTCCTCGCCAACGCGCTCGCCGCCTCGCTCCTCTTCTTCAGCCTCATAACGGCCGAGGGCCCGCTTCACATTGAGCCGCGCGAGGTGTTCCGGATCGACATGACGGCGCTGCGCCCGATGGTGAGGATCGGCTGGCCCGCGGGCCTTCAGGGCGCGGTCTTCTCGATCTCGAACCTCGTCATCCAGTCCGCCATCAACAGTCTCGGCGCGGACGCCATGGCGGGTTCGGTCGCGGCCTTCACGATCGAGATCAACATCTACTGCTTCATCAACGCCTTCGGTCTGGCCGCCACGACCTTCGTGAGCCAGAACTACGGCGCGAAGAACCTCGAGCGCTGCAAGCGCGCGACCTACGTCGCCACGGGCCTCAACATGGTCGCCACCGTCCTGATGGTGGCGCTCGTGCTCGTCTTCGGACGCACGATGCTCGGACTCTTCACGGACGTGCCGGCCGTCGTCGAGCTCGCGATGGCGCGCATCTTCTGGGTGGCGAGCTTCGAGCCCATCAGCGTGCTCATGGAGGTCTCCTCGAGCGCCATGCGAGGCTACGGCTACTCGATGCCGCCCGCCATGGCGACCCTCATCTGCGTGTGCTCCGTGCGCCTCATCTGGGTCTGGACCGTCTTCGCGGCAAGCCCCGACTACGTGACCCTGATGATCGTCTATCCGATCAGCTGGGCCGTCACCGTCGTGCCGCTGCTCTACCTCTACGTGCGCCTCATGAAGCGCATCAAGCGCAGGTTCGAGGAGCGCGCCCTCGAAGCCGAAGCCGCCTGACGTCGTGTCCGTCAACGAAAACGGCCCCCGTGAAGGCAGGGGCAGTTTCTGTTCGAGAGGATTTCCAGCGGCTATGCCGAGGACTTCTCGAAGTAGGTTGAGATGCTCTCGAGGAAGCGCGAGGGCCTCTGGGCGTAGTTCCAGGCGTTCGCCGCGGGCATCGTCAGGACGAGCGTGCGCTTCGTTCGGCTGATGGCGACGTAGAGCTTGCGGGCGTCCTCGAGGATGTCGGCCTTGTCGTGGTTCTTGAAGAACGGGTACGTGCCGTCGATGACGCTGGTGACGATGACGTTGTCGAACTCGAGCCCCTTGGCCTTGTGGACCGTGGAGATGAAGACGCGGTCGCGCACGATGTCGCTCGAGCAGAGGTCGGGCTCCTTGAGGGAGTTGATCTGCACGAGGTTTCTCTGCAGCTGCGCGTAGAGCGTCGGCTGTGAGGTCGTGTTGATGAGCACGCGGTCGAGGTACTCGTAGATGAGCGGGAGCTTCTTGCGGATGTTCTCGATCTCGCCCTCGTCGTCCGTGTAGTTGGGCAGGGCCTCGATGAACTGCCTGAAGACCTGGACGAGGATCGCCTCGTCGTCGGCGGGCATTCTGCGGTACATGAGGTTCCTGTGCTCGAGGAACATCGGGAGCACGATCTTCCTGAGCGTGTCGGACATGCGCACGACGCTCGGGTTGGAGAGGAAGCGCCGCTGGAGCTTGACGAGCGGACGGGCCTGGGCGTGGAACCAGCGCAGCAGGCTGACGGTCGCCTCGACGTCGTCGTCGGCCTTGTGGGTGTTGCTGCCCTCGAGTCCGAGGACCGCGATGAGGTCCTTGAGCTTGTGCGAGGGAAGGCGCGCAAGGCCCGCGGCCTTGAGGATCGCGGGCTCGAGCGCATGGGAGAGCTTGAGCGTGTCGAAGCGGCGCACGAGCTCGGTGCGGTCGACGTCCTCGTCGGGTCCCGCCGCATCGCCGCGCACGCGCCTGAGCTGGTCCTTGAGGACGGCGTACTGGGCGTTGACGATGTTGGCGTCGTATTCGACGTTGTGGCCCACGACGGGCGCGTAGCCCACGAAGTCGAGGAAGATCTTGAAGCCCGCCTCGGGCGTGACGAGCTCGGCGCGGTGCGCCTCGTACTCCTCGAGCATCGGATTCGGGATGTTGCCGAGCATCTTCGGAATCTCGCGCTCCGTTTCAAGGTAGAGCACGAGCCGCTCGACGACTTCGCCCGCACGCAGCTTGACGGCGGCGATCTGGATCACCTCGTCGAGGCCGATGTCAAGGCCCGTGGTCTCCGTGTCGAAGACGACGAGCTCGCCCTCGTAGGCGCGCATGAAGTCCTCGAGCGCGCTGACGGGCTCCTTTTCGTCATGCGTGCTGTAGAGCATGAGGTCGGAGGCAAGAAGCCCGCGCCTGGGAAATTCGACGGCAAGGTAGTCTCGGATCTTCTTGAGGGAGAGGTTCTTCTTCGAGCTGAGCCGATAGACGAGCTGGGCCCAGGGGGCGCTTCTGAAGTCGTCCTTGAGCACGCTCAGGTAGGCCTTGGCGGCCTTGAGGATGTTCTGCCTGAAGATGTCGTTGCCGGAGATCTTGAAGTGCTCGATGTCCTGTGCCTTGAAGGCGGCGCTGACGGCGTCGGCCTCGCGGTTGCTCGGCACGATGACGGCCGTCGTCTCCTCGGGGCGTCGCCCTTCGAGCAGGTCGCACAGCAGCATCAGCTGCGACTGCGGCGTGGCCGTGCGGATGGCGCGCAGGGCCCCTTCGGGTCTTGCGACCGTCTTCTCGGCCTTGGGCAGGAACTCGGGATCGCACTCGAGCACGCGCTGCGCATAGGTGTTGAACATGTTGAGCAGGTAGTCGGGCGAGCGGAAGTTCCTGTAGAGGCGGTGGATCTCGTGCGTCTTGTGAAGGGCCCTGAGCGTGTCGAGCTTGGCGCCCATGAAGGAGAAGATCGCCTGCTGCTCGTCGCCGAAGTAGACGCACACGCTCCTGTCGATCGAGTCGTTCCAGAGCTTTTTGACGATGTCGAGCTGCAGGGGCGAGAGGTCCTGCACCTCGTCGACCTGGATCCAGGCGTAGCGCCCGCAGGCCTCGGGGGTGGCGTCGAGCCAGGCCCAGGCCTTGAGGAGCAGGTCGTTGAAGTCGAGCAGGTGCTGCGCGGTCTTGTACTCGAGGTAGCGCCTTGCGGCCGCGTCGATCGCGGCATGGTCGAGCTCGATGCAGCGGCCGAAGTCGTCGACCTTGATCAGTCCGAAGGCGTCGAGCTCGTCCTGGTTCTTCTTGTTGAGGTCGAATTCTGGCGTGCGATGAAACGTCTCCTCGGGGAAGCCGTTCGCCTCCTGAAAGAGCCTTGCCGAGCGCGCCATGATGTAGTCGGCGGCGTTGCCCGGCAGGGACCGTCCTCTGCAGCCGCCGGGGATGTTCTCGATGAGAAGGCCCTCGATCACGTCGTGGACGTCGTCCTCGTCGAGGATCGTCGAGATCTCGGAGACGACGTCGTTGTCAAAGAGAAGGCGGGAGCAGAAGCGGTGGAGGTTGCCCACGTAAAGGGTGTCCATGCACCGGCCCGTGAAGCGCTCGTCGATGCGCTCCTTCATGCCGCGCGCAGCTCGGTTCGTGAACGTGAGGCAGAGCATGTCGGAAAGATTCACGCCGTCCTTGAGCGCGACGGCGATGCGCTCGGTGAGGATGGCGGTCTTGCCGCAGCCCGGCGGCGCGAGCACGAGATGGCGCCCCTGCGAGAGTTCGATCGCGGCCTGCTGGTCGGGGTTGAAGACGACGGGGGCGCCCTGCGCGGCACTCCTCGCCCTGGGCGGCGTGAGCGGCCTGAAGTCGGGATAGCGGAACTCGCGGTCGAGAAGCGACATGAGCCAGACCGCGATCCCGTGCCCGTACTTGAGGCACTCGGCGGCGTCGTCGGCCGTGCGCACGCGGTAGTGGCGCTCGCCCGTCTCGAGTATCGTCCCGGACGTCCCGAGCCTGAAGTGCGAGGCCTCGTTGCCCAGATCGCGGATGCGGCGGAAGTATTCGAACGTGAGGCTGTCGGCGAGCTGGCGCACGAGCGGCGTGCGCATCATCTCCGAAAAGGTGTGCCTGTCGTCCTTGAGGATCGTGCGCAGCACGCCCTCGGCAAACTGGCGCATGACCTGCGTGCACTCGCGGTAGTGATGGTCGCGAAAGAGGTTTTCGGCCCGTTCGCCGAGAGCGGCGAGTGCAGGCTTGCGGAGCTGCAGAGGCGAGAAGTTCATGTTGCGGGTCTCCTGCGGCGGATGCGGCCGCAATCGAAGTCTTGAGTCCTGACCGGATGTTTCGAACATTGTACGACGGCATGCCGGAAGGTCCGTCCCTCAAGCGGGAAGAGAAGGGGAAGAAGGCTCCCGGCCTATATTTGCGCACCTCTTGACGTCGCTCGAGATTCCTCGGACTTTTCTCCTAAGACATCTCGAGTAGATGCGTCGGAATCGCTCCGGAGGCTCCCATAGAATGATCGGAAGGCCACTTCAAAGGCCCTCTTCATCAATTCACCACAGGAAACTTCTACATGCGTTCTGATCCCCTCAAGAAAGGCATCAACGCGGCTCCCCAGCGCGCGCTTCTTAAGGCTCTCGGTCTCTGCGATGCGGAGATTGAGCGCCCGCTCATCGGTGTCGTCTCCTCGCAGAACGACATCGTTCCGGGACACGTCTTTCTTGACAAGATTACGGACGCGGTGAAGCAGGGCGTCGCCCTGGGCGGCGGCGTGCCCATCGTCTTCCCGGCCATCGCCGTCTGCGACGGTCTGGCGATGGGCCACAAGGGCATGAAGTATTCGCTCGTTTCGCGCGAGCTCATCGCCGACAGCGTCGAGGCGATGGCCACGGCGCATCCGTTCGACGGCCTCGTGATGGTGGCCGCCTGCGACAAGAACGTGCCCGGCCTGCTCATGGCTGCCGCCCGCCTCAACATCCCGAGCATCGTGATCTCGGGCGGCGCGATGCTCGCGGGCCGCGCCTGCGGCCGCAAACTCTCCTACTCCGACATCTCCGAGGGCGTGAGCCGCTTTCGCACGGGCCAGATCGATGCGAAGACCTTCCTCGAGCTCGAGAACAAGTCCTGTCCGACCTGCGGCTCCTGCTCGGGCATGTTCACGGCCAACTCCATGAACTGCCTCACCGAGGTGCTCGGCATGGCGCTACCCGGCAACGGCACGATTCCCGCCGTCATGTCCGCGCGCTACCGCCTCGCCAAGGAGGCCGGCCTTGCGGTGATGGAGCTCGTGAGGAACAACGTCTGTCCGCGCGACATCATGACGAAGGAGGCGTTCGAGAACGCGCTCACCGTCGACATGGCGCTCGGCTGCTCCACGAACTCGATGCTGCACCTGCCCGCCATCGCGCACGAGTGCGGGTTCGAGCTCGACCTCACGGAGGCCAACGCCATCAGCGCGCGCACGCCCAACCTCTGCCACCTCGCTCCTGCGGGCCACCGCTACATCGAGGAGCTCGACGAGGCGGGCGGCATCCCCGCCGTCATGAACGAGCTCGCCCGCGCGGGCCTGCTCCACACGAACCTGCCGACCGTTACGGGCAAAACCGTGGGCGAGAACATCGAGGGCCGCGAGATCCTCGATGCCGAGGTCATCCGTCCCGTTTCCGATCCGTTCTCGAAGGAAGGCGGCATCGCCGTCCTCAAGGGCAACGTGGCGCCCGACGGCTGCGTCGTCAAGCGCTCGGCCGTGGCGCCCGAAATGCTCATGCACACGGGCCCGGCCCGCGTCTTCGACTGCGAGGAGGATGCGCTCGAGGCCATCTACGGCGGCCGCATCAATCCCGGCGACGTCGTCGTGATCCGCTACGAAGGTCCCAAGGGCGGTCCCGGCATGCGCGAGATGCTCAACCCGACCTCCGCCATCATGGGCTCGGGCCTCGGCGGATGCGTCGCGCTCATCACCGACGGCCGCTTTTCGGGCGCAACCCGCGGCGCCGCCATCGGCCACGTCTCGCCCGAGGCCGCCGTGGGCGGTCCGATCGGACTCCTCGAGGAAGGCGACATGCTCACGATCGACATCCCCGCGAACACCATCAGCGTCGACCTCACCAACGAGGAGCTCGCCCGACGCAGGGCCGCCTGGAAGCCCCGCGCCCCGCGCATCACGACGGGCTACCTCGCCCGCTACGCCAAGCTCGTGACCTCGGGCATGAGCGGCGCCGTGCTCGAATGACGGACGCAGTCCGCGCGACTTCAGGCGTGCATGAATGAAATCCCGGAAAGCCCCTTGTCCTGCATCGGACGAGGGGCTTCGTCGTTCTCTGGATCCCGGACGGCCGCGGATTCCTGCCTGAATGAGCCGCGGGTAAACCCTTGGGATTTGCGTAAGGACATCACGTGTTTGCGGTATCGGTCCGCGCGTCCGACCCCGAACGTGTCCGAGGACGGGTGACGGCACTTGCCCACGCTCTTTCGCACTGCGAGTAGGCGAGAGTCATTCTCAACTATGTGATGATCGTCGTCCACCATAGGCTAATGCAAATGAGAAGCATCCGCAGATAGAAAGAATAATAAAAGAATGAGAACCATTCTCATATAAGATTCGGGGAACTGCGCGCCCGTGGGCGCACGGGCACATCTCTGGACTTTTTTCAATCGGACTACCGGATCATGGTGCTTCACCGAACTCTCATTGCCGCCGCCGTGCTTGCCGCGACGGCTCCCGCCTGGGCCTCGACCGAAGAGGCTGCGCGCGCCGTCGAGGAGCCTGCGCAGGCGGACGCCGCCGAACCAGCCTCAGACGAAGGCGAATCCGTCGTCGTGCGCGACCGTGCGGGCGAAAGCCTCACGTCGTTCACGCATCTCACCCGCGAGGACATCGCCAGGCGTCCGACGGAGGACGGCAACATCACGGACCTCCTCAAGAGCAATCCTGCGGTCCAGTTCTCCAATCACGGCGACGGCTCCCTGCAGATGGGCGAGATCAAGCCGTCGAACATTTCGATCCACGGCTCGGTCGCCTATCAGAACAACTACACGCTCGACGGCATCTCGACCAACAGCGACCTCGATCCCGCCGAGCAGACTTCGGTGACGACGACGCGCCTCGGCGGCTCGGACGAGCAGGGCTTCTACGTCGACAGCCGCCTCATCGACAGCGTTACCGTCTACGACCACAACATTCCCGCCTCCTTCGGCGGCTTCACGGGCGGCGTCATCGACGCTCAGACCCGCAGCTGGTCGGGCGAAAACCACATCAGCGTGTTCGGCCGCATGACGAAGTCGGGCTGGAGCCGCATCCACACCGATTCCGCGCTCGACGTCGGCTCGGGCGACGCGGACGTCTCGAAGCCCGCCCAGTTCCAGACCGACTTCGAAAAGAAGACCTACGGCTTCACGGGCGAATGGGGCATTACCGACAATCTCGGCGTCGTCGTGGGCTACACCCGCCGCGAGTCGAAGATCCCGACCGTTCAGGTGCCGGGCACCCGAGTCTCCATCGTGCCCGACGATCAGAACTGGACCGGCTGGGGCGTTCTTGAGACGCCGGTCGCGGGCGGCACGCAGACGCAGCGCCGCACGGCCGACAACTTCTTCGCGAAGGCCACGCTCTACGCGACGCCCTGGACCGAGGCGAGTCTCGCGCTCACCTATTCGGGCTACGAGTCGAAGGGCTTCCTCACGACGGTCGCCGACTCCGGCTACGAGGATCACCACGACGGCCTCAACCTGACGGCCAGCGTCAAGCACCGCATGAAGGCGGGCGTGCTCGACTCGTCCCTCGCGTACACGCGCATGACCGACAAGCGCACGAGCGACGTCAAGAACTGGACGCAGCTCGACCGCTATACGATCGGCATGGACGACACGGGGAGCACCTCGACGACGAGCATGACCTCGGCCGCCTCGGGCGGTCTCGGGGACCTCGAGAGCACGCAGTCCGTCATCAACGCGAAGACGAGGATGGACTGCGAGCCCGTCATGGTCGGCAGCGTCAGCCATCAGTTCAGCGCGGGCGCGGACCTCTCCTCGACGCACGCCGAGTACAGGCGCGGCAGCAACTACTACCGCTGGGGCGTCACGCAGTCCGTGATGCAGTCGGACTACGGCGAATTCTCGCAGACCGACTTTTACACGACGCGCTGGAAGGCGGGCACGTACGAGGCCGACTACAACCAGGCGGCGCTCTTCGGCGAGCACAGGATGGGCGTGGGCGACTTCGTGATCCGCACGGGCCTGCGCGCCGAGTACGACGACTTCACGAAGGACGTCAACATCGCGCCGCGCTTCACGACCTCGTGGGACCTCTTCGGCAACGGCGGCTCCGTCATCACCGTGGGCGCCAACCGCTACTACGGCCGCAACATCCTGACCTACGCGCTCTACAAAGCGCAGAACGGCGGGATGGAGAACATCTACGACTACGCCTCCGACGACAGTCCCGCCGCCGACGGCTGGTTCGCCGCCAACGACTTCGACGGCCTCGAGCGCCTGAAGACACCCTTCAGCGACGAGTTCAGCATCGGCCTCACGCAGCGCCTCGGCGACTGGTCCGCATCCGCCGCCTACGTGCACCGCAACGGCCACGACGAGGTGCGCTCGCGCTCGAGGACCGAGGGCAGCGGCTACGACACGCGCTTTGTGCGCGAGTTCTACAACGGCGGCGAGTCCGAGCACGATTCCGTGATCTTCAGCATCAACAACACCGCGCCCCTCAAGTTCGCGAAGGCGAACCACTGGGTGCGCTTCTCCGCCGCATGGCAGGAGACGAAGAGCAACGCAGCAATCGACCAGGGCTACAGCGAGCTCGAGTCCGGCAAGACCGTCAACATGGACAAGGTCTGGTACGACGGCAGCGTGATCGACGCCGAGGACCTCGACTCGACCGACTTCAACATTCCCGTGAAGTTCGACCTCGAGGCAACGTCCGAATGGGCTCAGTGGGGACTCACCTGGTACAACTTCCTGCACCTCTCGCTCGACCGCAGCCAGGCCGTGCGCGACGACGGCGAGTACTACGCCTGGACGCACGAGGGCGAGTACGGCCCGATGACCGAGCAGATCCGCAAGTACAGCCGCGTCGACTTCGCCTCCGCCTGGTCCTGGGACACGAAGGTCCTCTACAGGCCCGACTGGGCCCGCGGCGTGGGCGTCTCGCTCGAGGTCTACAACGTGACCAACAACCGCAACGCCTCTGACGTCTTCGTCTACAAGGGCACCCAGTACAAGAGCTACGATCCGGGCCGCCAGTTCTGGGTCCAGCTCTCCTACGACTACTGATCCGCGCTCCGGCTTCCGCCGAGGCTCAGCCGGGCCTCATTCAAATCCTGACCCGGCCGGACGGCGGACGACTCCGCCGCCCGGCCCGCTCCTCACTTCAATACAAGTCCCATGCATCAGCTCAAGACCTTCTGGCGGCTCGTGCGTCCCTTCTGGATGCAGAGCACAGGGCGCACGGGCGCTCGCCTGCTGCTTCTGGCCGTCATCGGCCTGTCGCTCTCGACCGTCTGGTTCTCCGTGCGCCTCAACACCTGGAACGGCGCCTTCTTCAATGCCATTCAGGCCATGGACGGCGGGACGATCTACCCGCTTCTTCTGGAATTCATCGCGATCGTCGCGGCCTTCGTGTTCGTCCTCGTCTATGCGGACTGGCTGCGCAAGAAGCTCGTGATCGAGTGGCGCCGCTGGATGACCGAGGACCTGCTCGGCCGCTGGCTCTCCGCCGACGGCCGCCACTACCGCCTGCAGCTCGCGGGCCTTGAGCCCGACAACCCCGACCAGCGAATCGCCGAGGACGTGCGGCTCCTGATCGAATCGTCGCTCACGCTCGTCATCTCCTTCCTGCGCTCGCTCCTCACCATCGTGAGCTTCGTCACCATCCTCTGGACGCTGTCGGGCACGCTCGAGTGGACGATGTTCGGCACCGAGTGGGCGCTTCCCGGCTACATGGTCTGGACCTGCATCGGCTACACGCTCGTCGCGACGGGGCTCACGCACGTGATCGGCCGTCCCCTGATGAAGCTCAACTTCGAGCAGCAGAGGCGGGAGGCCGACTTCCGCACCTCGCTCTTCGACATCCGCCGCCACGGCGAGTCGATTGCGGGCCTGGGCGCCGAGGAGGCCGAGCAGGCGAGGCTCAGGGCTTCGTTCGAGCGTATTGTCGGCAACTGGCGCTCGCTCATGAACAGGGAGCGAGACCTCGCGTTCTTCACCGTGGGCTTCGGCCAGGTGACGCAGCTCGTGCCCATCTTCTTCGCGCTCCCGAAGTTCCTCTCGGGCGCCATCCAGCTCGGCGGCCTCATGCAGATCCGCATCGCCTTCCAGCAAGTCGCCTCCGCTATCGGCTGGTTCATCTACGCCTACCGCGACATCGCCGAGTGGTCGGCCACGGTCGACCGACTCGCGGGCTTCGAGGCCGCCCTGAGCGCGCCCCTTCCGGGAAGCTGCGTCAGGCAGGGCGAGCACGTCGCCGCCTGCGGCCTCGTGCGCTCGAAGACGGGCGAGCCGCTTCTTGAAGACCTCCGCCTCGGGGCCGAGCCCGGCCGCCTCACCGTCGTGAGGGGTGCTTCCGGCATCGGCAAGACCACGCTCCTTCGCGCCCTCGCGGGCTTCTGGCCCTGGGTCGAGGGACATCTTGAAAACAGGCCGGGCGCCGTCTGGCTCACGCAGCGCACGTGGCTCGCGCCGATGCCGCTCAGAGAGCTGCTTGCCTATCCGCACGGTGCTGATGCCGTCTCGAGGAGCGGCTGCGAGGCCGCGCTTCGCGACGCAGGGCTAGAGCGGCTCGTCCCGCTTCTTGACGAAGATGAACCCCGCAGCTGGATGAACACGCTCTCGGGCGGCGAGCAGCAGCGCGTGCTTTTCGCGCGCCTGCTGCTCGCAAGACCCGCCGCCGTCCTCATGGACGAGACGACCTCGGGGCTCGACGACGCGCTCGCCGTCAGGCTTCTGACGCTCCTCAGGGAGCGGCTCCCCGACACCACCTTCCTTCTGGTCTCGCACCAGCCCGCGGTCCATCGCATTGCGGACCGCCTCTACGATCTCGGAGAACGAGCATGAACAAAATCAGGACAGGCCTGCGCGCCGCACTGCTGGCCGCGGCCGTGTGCGAGGCGCTTTTCATCATGACGGGCTGCACCGCCGCGGACCGCACGGGCGGCGCCGAAGCCGCCCGCAGCGAGGCGACCGTGAGCGAAGGCGTGCTTCCGACGGCATCCGCCATGAAGCGCCGTGTTCTGCCCAACGGCATGACGGTGTTCCTTTATCCGCGCAGGGATGCGACGGGCAGCCTCGAGGCGCGCCTCGTCGTGCGCGCGGGTAGCCTTCAGGAGACCGAGGAGGAGCGCGGGCTTGCACACTACGTCGAGCACATGGCCTTCAACGGCACGCGTGACTTCCCCGACCAGAGCGCCTTCAAGGCGCTTGAGGCCGACGGCATCATGCTCGGCGCGGACGTCAACGCCGTCACGTCTCTCGGCGGCACCACCTACAGGCTCTCCGTCCCCCAGGCCACCCGCACGGGGCTCGACACGGCTCTGCACATCATGCGCGAATGGGCCTTCAACATCATGTTCAGGCCCGAGGCCTTCGAGCGTGAACGCGAGATCATCGTCGAGGAGTGGCGCCTGAGGGAAGGCGTGGGCGCACGCATCAACGGGCCGCTCCAGACCCTTCGCTACGAAGGAAGCGCTTCGCGCGACCGCGATCCGATCGGTCTCATCGACGTGATCCGCACGGCGCCCGTCGAGCGCGCGAAGGCCTTCTACGAGCGCTGGTACTCGCCGCAGAACATGACGCTCCTTCTCGTGGGCGCCTTCGACGAGGCAACGGCGGACGAGCTCATCGAGCGCTATTTCGCCTCCGAACCTGCCCGCGGGCTCGAGACGCCCGCCGACTGGGGCCGCTTCGAACCCGTTGCAAACGAGGATCGCCTGACGACGCTCGTGCTCGACCCCGAGGTCTCGGACCGCTTCGTGCAGATCCAACTCCAGCGCACGCTCGAGTCGACCTCCGACACGGTGAACGAGGCGTGGCGCGAGACGATCGAGCGCCTCACCCTCGACATCCTCGGCCGCCGCTTCGCGCTCATGAAAGAAAACGGCGGACAGGGCTCGCTTCAGGCGCCCGAGTCGAGCTGGATCCTGTCGCCCTCCGAGACGCAGGTTCTGCTCCTTGCGCGCCCCGGCACGGACGAGCCGCTTGAGGCCGCACTTGAGCGCGCCTCGGGTGCCCTGAAGACGCTCGCCGCCTTCGGACCCTCGAAGGAGGAGCTCGACGCCGCCGTGAGGGCAAGACGCGACGCGGTCCGAAGCCGCAGGCTCGCCGCCGTGCGCATTTCGAACGCGAGCGTCGCCGACGACTTCGCCGACGCCGTCGTCTACCGGCTGCCGATGCTCGACGAGACGCAGCAGGACGAAATGGTCTCGGCCTTCCTCGCCGAGGTGACGGCGGACCACGTCAGGGCCTCCGCCTCAGCGCTCCTTGCCTCCCGCGTCAAGCTCGGCGCCGTTGCGGGCGCCTCCGAGAAGACGTCGAAGGCCTCGCTTCGCGCCGCTTGGACGAAGGGCGTCGCCTCGCCCGCAAAGCCCTGGACCGAGGTAAGGAGGACCGTGTCGCTCGATCTCACGCCGCCCGCCGGTCCCGTCACGGCCGAAACGACGGTTCTGCCGTCGCCCACGGGCTCGGGCCGCGCCCGTCGATTCGAATTCGCCAACGGCCTGAAGCTCGTGATCATCGAGGATCCGTCGCTCACGGGCAGGACGACCCTCAACCTGAGGCTTGCGGGCGGCACGTCCGCGGTCGATCACGGCCTTCTCGCCGTGCCCGCCGCACTCACGCTGCCGATGAGGTCCGGGATCGGCTCTCTTACGGCCGCCGACATCCGCCGTGTTGCAAGGGACGCAAAGGTCTCGGTGATGAGCTACGCCGAACAGCTCCACCACGGCATCAGGGCCGAGGCCGACCCTGAGGGCGTGCCCGCCATGATGGCGATCCTGCACGCCAGGCTCTCCGCTCCGAGGTTCGACGAAAAGGCGCTCGCCGACATGCGGCGCGACCGCATCAGGGACCTCGAGCATGCACCCGCCGAGCGCCGCTTCATGGACGCAATCGCCCGCGATGCGTTCACGGCGGGCGGCACGATGGTCGCAGGCAGGGACGACGTGGATGCGCTCGCCTCGACCGAGAAGCTTTCCGCCCTTGAGGCGAAGCTCCTCGGCGACCCGTCGCGCATGACGGTGACGATCGTCACGAGGGAGTCCGTCGAGAAGACCTATGAAGAGGCGGCACCCTGGCTCGCCTCGCTCGCCAAGCGCGGCGAGGGTTTCGAGTTCTGGCGCGATCAGGGCGTGAGGCCCGCGTCCGGCACGGGCGTGAAGGTCTGGCCCTGGGCCACGGCCGACAAGGCCATGGTGCAGATGCACTATCGGTCCGCCATGCCCTGGAGCGAGGCCGACTCCGACAGGCTGAGCCTCATCGGCTATGCGGCGAATCGCGCGCTGCGCGAGTCGCTCAGGACGAAGGCCTCAGGCGTCTACGTTGTGAACCTCAATCCGCTCCTCGTGAAGGAGCCCGCCCCGTACTTCATCGGCCGCCTCAACTTCACGTCCGCGCCCGCGAGGGCCGAGGATCTGGCAAGGCGCGCCGACGAGGTTCTGAAGACACTCGCCCGCACGGGCATCGACGCGGCGGCCTTCGAGGAGCTCAAGGCCGAGTGGCGCGTGCGCCATGAGCGCGACGTGCGCGACGCCTACTACTGGTGCGAGTCCGCCGCCATGACGGACGGCTCGAGGGCGGCCTTCGAGGATCTCGCGGGGAGGACCGCACGGTTCGAGGCGATCGGCCTCGAGGACACGAACAGGCTTCTCGCAACGCTTTTCGGGGACGAGCCCCGCACCTACATGATGACGCCCGCGGACCGAAGGAGCGCCGCGACGGCCGGAGACAAGTGATGACGAACTTCAGGAAAACGGCCCTCGCGCTTGCGTCGGCCTTCATGATGGCGGGTGCCGCAGGCGCGGCCGGCCTGCCCGACATTCTCGAGCGTGACGCCGCGGGCACGTCTGCCGCGCAGAAGGCGGGCGCCGAGCTCGCCCGCCTCGTCGACGGAAAGGACGACGCCGAGGCCGCAAGGCGGATGGAGGAGCGCGAGGCAAGGCTTCTTGCGCACTACCGCGACAAGCTCGCCGCATCCCTCTCGCGTCTCGAGGCCTCCGAGGCCGCCATCGAGGCGGAGCGTGAGTCCGTGCGCCGCATGCGCATGGAGACTGGGCCCCTCATGGACGAGATGGCGGCCTCGCTCGCCGAGGTCGTGGCGGCGGACAGGAAGTTTCTTTCGGGCGAACGCCGGGCGAGGCTCGAGAACCTGCGCGCCGTGCTTGCCGATCCGACGCTCACCGACGGCCAGAAGATGGACGTACTCCTTGATGCCTGGCAGGTGGAGGCGAGCTACGGCCTCACGGTCGGCGCCGACCGCGGTGTCAACGACTCGGGCGCGCTCGCCGTCTTCCTGCGCATCGGCAGGCTTCTTCACGCAGAGGTCTCCGAGGACGGGCGCCGAGCTCGCATCGAGACCGCGGACGGCTGGCGCGAGCTCTCCGAAAAGGATGCCGCCATGCTCGCCGAAGCCGTGAAGACCGCTTCGGGCGCCGCTGCGCCCGATCTGATGCTCGTCGCCGAGTCGCTCCTCGGCGAGGCCGTGAAGGAGGCGAAGTGATGATCTCCCGTGTTTTCAAGAGGACCGTTTTTGCCGCAGTCGTTGCTGCTGGCATTCTTGCCGGAACGGCTGCGCACGCCATCACGCTTGACGACGTATACCGAGCTGTCGCTCAGGGGACGAGGGTCGAGGCGGCTGATGCGAAGGCGGCCGTCGATGCCATGAGGGCGTCCGCCGCCGCTGCAGGCGCGGCCCGTGACGAGGCCGCCCGAACGAAGAAGTCGCTCGAGGCCGAGGTTGCGGCGCTTGAGGAAGCCGTTTCGGCCGCTCAGGAGCGCGTGCGCGAGAGGCGCGCGAAGCTCGAGAAGGAGAGGGCCTCGGTCGAGGCCGTGCTCGCCTCGATCGAAAGGCACGAAGGACTCCTCACCGAAGCGGTGATGAAGACCCAGATCGGCAGGAGCGAGGCCTTCATGGACGATGCGCCCGTCTCGAAGACGGACGGCGTCGCACGCCTGCGCCGCCACTGGGTGAGGGCCCTCGGGGCCGTCGCCGGGTCGGCGGGCGTGAGGACGGTCGAGGACGCCGTGATCTACGACGCTGCGGGCGCGCCCTCGAGGGGCACGGTGACGCTCTACGGTCCCTTTGCCGCGAAGGCGGGGGACGGCGCGTGGCTCCGATATCTGCCTTCAGAGCGCGTCTGGCGTCGCCTTGCGGACGATCCCGGCATTCCAGTGGGCGTTGTGGCGCTTGATCCGTCCTTCGGCAGGCTGCTTGCGGGCTACGCCGAGCGTCATTCGGCCTGGGCCTGGATGAAGCCCGCAGGCGTCATCGGCATCTTCATCGGACTCGTGGCTGCTGCGGCGCTTCTTCTGGGCTTCCTGCGCTGGACGGCGCTCGCCCTTGAGGAAAGGCGTGTGCGCAGACAGCTCGAGGACATGGAGAATCCGCGCGAGGACAATTCGCTCGGCCGCATGCTCGCGGCCGCGAAGGAGAGCACGGACGAACTCCTCGAGGCGAAGCTCGATGCGGCGATCGTCGCCGAGCGTCCCGGGTTCGAGCGCGGCGTCGCGACGCTTGCGGTGCTCGCCGGCATTCCGACGCTTCTCGGTCTGCTCGGGACTGTGAGCGGCATGATCGAGACCTTCACGGTGATGAGCGAGCACGGCTCGGCCGAGCCCGGCCTTCTGGCGGGCGGTATCGCCGAGGCGCTCGTCACGACGGAGCTCGGCCTTGTGTCCGCGATTCCGATCCTGCTTCTTCACTGCGCCGTGAAGACGAAGCGCGACGCGCTCTTCTCGCATCTCGAGGAAGCCGCCTCGACCCTTGCCGTGCGCGAGGCCGCGGGCTGCTGCGGCGCCTGCCGCAGGGACGAGTGAGTCGGGGAGGCGCCATGAACGAAGCACTTGCAGGCTTCTGGTGGTTCGAGGACCTCTCGCTCCTGATGGACAGGGGCGGGCACGTCCTCTGGGCGATCCTCGTCCTCTCGACGGTGCTCTGGATGATTCTTCTCACGGGCGCGAGGCGCCTGAAGGACGCGGAGAAGGCCTGGACGGCCGCCACCGCCGCGCCTGCCCTCGAGTGGGCGACCGCGACCGCCGCGTCGCGCCGCCGCATGATGCAGGCGGTCCTCGTGCGCGTGAGGCGCACGGCCGCGGCCGAGGCCGCCTGGGCCAGAGTGATCGTGGCGCTCCTGCCGCTCCTCGGACTTCTCGGCACCGTGACCGGGATGATCGAGAGCTTCGAGACGCTCTCCGCCGCAGGGGGCTCCGACCCCGGCGGCCTCACGGGCGGCATCAGCGCGGCGCTCCTCACGACCCTTGCGGGACTCGTGACGGCGCTTCCCGGAGTCTTCGCCGTGCACCGCCTCGAGCGAAGGACCGACCGCCTTGCGGACAAGGTGCGCGCAAGGCTGCGCAGGTTCATGCGGCCCTCGTGCTGCAGGTCCTGAATGCAGGTTCAGGAAAAATGAAATGAGGTTTGATCATGAGATTTGAACACAGGGATGGCCGCGAGCGTGACGCGGGCATCGACATGACGCCGATGATGGACATCGTCTTCATCATGCTGATCTTCTTCGTGCTCACTGCGAGCTTCACGCAGACGCAGACGCTCGACGTCGAGCGCCCGTCGACGGCCTCGCACGACAAGTCGGCCCCCGAGGCCCTCGTCGTGAGCGTGGACCGCTCGAACATCATCTGGTTCGACGGCAGGCAGGTGGGCAAGGAGGAGGTTACGGGACTCGTGCGCGGCGCGGCCGCGGGCAGGCCCGTGAGCGTCGTCGTCAACGCCGACAGGCTCGTGCCCTCGGGCCTGCTCATCGAAGTCATCGACCAAATCCGTCTGGGAGGCGTCGCCAATGTGGCCGTTGCAACCAACGCAGGGCATTCCTGACCGCCTCGCCGCCGCCCTGGCGGCCCTCGTCGTGACGGGCGCGGTGCTCACGCTCATCCTGATGCTCACAATGGGCGGACGGCATGAGGCGAAGCGCGCGGTGACGCTTCCCGTCGTCTACTGGTCGGGTCCTCCGCCCGAGGCGCCCGACGAGACGCCGCCCGAGGAGGTCCCCGTCACGGCTGAGACCGTGCCCGAGGTGTCGGCGCCCCCGAAGCCCGTCACGCTCGCCTTCGAGTCGCCCGCAATAGCCGCGGCCGGCCTGCCGATGCCGAAGTACGAGATCGGCAGGCCCACGGTCGATCGCGTCATGACCGTGCCCGATTTTTCGTTCGAGTCGCCCGCCGCTCCCGCCGCCGCAGCGCCCTCAGCGCCCGCCGTGAGCTCGATCGCGCTCGCAAGGCCCGTGCACAGGGTGCCGCCTCAGTATCCCGTGAAGGCGAAGCAGCAGGGCATCGAGGGCTACGTCGTCATGGACCTGCGCATCAACGCCGAGGGCCGCGTCGAGGATGTGCGCGTCGTGCGCGAAAAGCCCGAGGGCGTCTTCCGCGCCTCCGCCCTGCGCGTCGTGCGCCGCTGGGCCTTCATGCCGCCCGCGGAACCCGCGTGGCAGCGCCTCACCATCCGCTATGAGCTGGAGAAATGATGAAGCTGATTCCGAGTCCGCCCCTGAAGTCCGTCGCTGCCCTTGCGGCCGTTGCGGTTTTTGCCTGCATGCTCGCGGCCTCGCCCGTCAGGGCGGGCGCCTTTGAGGAGTACCGTGCGGCCGACATGAAGCTGCAGTCCGTCAGGGAAGGCGACGCCGAGGGGCTTCGGGCAGCGGGCGTGCTGGTCGAGTCCTTTTCGAAGCGCTGGTCGCAGGGCGCCGCCTCCGAGCGCACGATGGCCGCCTACCTGATGCTTCGTTGGGGCATCGCGTCGGGTCGCCATCAGGCGGCCTACGGTGCGGCGCTCGTGCTTCTCGAGCTCAAGCCTTCGCCCGAGCAGAGGCCGGGACTTCTGAAGCTCGCCGCCCAGCTGGGTTATCAGAGCGGGCGGTTTGAGGCCGTGCCCGGACACGTGGACGCCTGGATTGAAGTGAAGGGCATGCCGCGCACGGCGGCCGAACGCGCCGAGACGGCGGAGATGATGACGCTGGCGGCCTATGCGCTGCACGAGCTCGAACGCGACCGTCAGGCGCTCGCCCGCGTGAAGCAGGCCTACGGCATCGCACCTGCCCGGGCGCGCGGCGACTTCGTGCTCGCGCTCTGCGCCTCGCTCGGCGACGTGAAGGCCGAGCGGGCCTTCCTGCCCGTGATGGTGCGCGACTGGAACGAGACGCCCTACTGGAGCAGATGGGGCTCGCTCGTGCAGCAGGCGGGCGACGGACGTCAGGCGCTCGACATTCTCTCGAGCGCCCGCAAGGCGGGACGCCTTGACGAGCGTCTCGTGCCGCTTCTTCTTTCGCTCGTGATCGAGCATGACGCGCCGACCAAGGCGCTTCGCATCCTCGAGGAGCATCCCGAAGCCTGGAAGCCCGAGGAGCGGCGCATGCTGCAGACGGCTCTTCTCGTGAAGTGCGGCCGCAGGGCCGAGGCACTCGAGCTCTTGAGAAAGGCGGAGGACGGCGGCGCAGGGAAAGGGAGAGAGCGCATGGCGGTCGAGCTTGCCTTTGCCGAGGAGGACTGGACGGGTGCAAGAAAGGGCGCGATGAGGCTCGCCGAAAGCGAGACGAAGCCTGCCGAACGGGACCGCTGGCGCTTCCTCTCGGGTCTTTGCGCCTACAACCTGAAGGACTATGCGGGTGCGGCCGAGGCCTGGGCGTCGGTGGAGACCGAAAGGTGGCGCAGCCTCGCGGCGCCCTGGCGGGCCGAGGTGAAGTTTCTCCTGAGCTGATGCAAGTCGGGCCGCCCAAATGAACGGGCGGCCCGACTCGCTCCGAGGAGCAGGGGACTTTTGGTCGGATTCTGTTTATCCGAAGAAGATCATGTTCGCGATGATCGTGGTGAACATGCCTGCGATCATCGGGATCCAAGTGCGGCGCACGACGGCCATGGGCGAGATGCCCGCAGCGCCTGCGACGGCGATGATGACGCCTGCGACCGGGCTCATGGCGCGCAGCATGCCGGAGGCGAACTGCATCGGCGTGACGAGTGCGGCGACGGAGCCGCCGAGGCCCGCGGCGACGTCGGGAGCGAGCGAGGCGAAGGACGAGTAGGCGCCGACGCCCGAACCCGTGAGGAACGTGACGGCGGAGACGATGGCCGTGAGGATGACGGTCATGACGCCCATGCCCGCTCCGATGCCCTGGGCGGAGTTGATGAGCGCGTCGATGAGGCCGGAGACCTTGAGGCCCGTGGCGAAGAACTCGGCGCAGATGATGAGGGCGACGATGCCCGCGAACATCTTGCCCATGCTCTGGAACATGGCCATGGCGTCCTTGAAGACCTTCTTGACGGACTTCGTGCGGATGATCTCGACGATGACGACGCCGACCCAGACCATGAAGAGCGCGGAGATCGTGTCGAGCTTGATGGACGTGACGACGAGCTTCGAGAAGATGATGAGAAGGACGATCGGCAGGACCGGGAAGATCGCATACCACTTCGGAGCGGCGGGCGCGTCGGAAGCCTTCACCTCGGCGGCTTCGGAGTAGACGTCGTCGTTCTTCCTGTCATAGTGGCGCTGCACGAAGTAGTGCGCGATGCACACGACGATGAGCGTCGGAATGGCAAGGACGAGCTGGTACTGCACGAGGTAGATGATCGGGTCGAGGTTCGCGACCTTGGCGGCGAGGTTGGCGGTGCCCGCCGTCGGCGCGAAGGTCATGCCGGCGGAGGTGCCGATGACGGCCGCGGCCGATGCGGCCGAGGTGCCCACGGCCTTGAGGATCGGGAAGAGCGCGACGAGAAGCAGCATGGCGAGGCCGGCTGCGGACGGAATGACCATCACGAGGATCTGGCCAACGAGGTAGCCGCCCACGAGCACGAGGTACGGCGCCTTGAGCATGCTGAGCGGCTTGACGGCGATGTCGACGAGCGCGCGTGCGGCGCCGATGCGGTCCATGTAGGCCGCAAAGCCGCCCGCAGTCATGATGAGAAAGCCGATGCCGGCGCTCTGCTTCGTGGCGATGCTCTTCAGGGTGTTGAAGATGTCGAAGAGGAAGAAGCCCGAGGGCTTCACGCCCTTGGGCAGGAAGCTCGCGTCGGTGAGGCCTGCGGCGCAGAGCAGCAGGACGAGGCCCGCGAAGAGCAGGACCATGTGCGTCTGGTAGCGCTTGATGAGCGCCCAGCCGGCGACGATCGTCACGGCGACCGCGATCCAGGGCATGAGTGTTTGCATGATGTTGTTCTCCAGTTTGTTCGGACGTTTTCAGCTCTGGCTTCAGAGAAGCTTCCTGAAGGCTTCGTCGAGGTCCTCGAGGGCCTTCGCGACGCGGGCCTCTTCGGCCTCGCGTTCGGCGCGCAGGGCGGCGAGCCTGCCTGCGTCGGCCTCAAGCATCTTCCTCACCTCGGCGGGCGAGGCGCTGCCGGCGGTGCGGCGGGCGGCGACGATGCTCCTCGGGTCGAGCGCGGCGCGGAATTCCTCCTCGCTCATCGGAAGCTCGGCGGGGCCTTCGGGGTATTCCTCGGAGACCTCCTCGCGGTAGATGCGGCGCATCTGCGCATAGGGGAATTCGAGCGGGAGCACGTTGTTGGCGCGGGCCCAGCCGACCATGCGGCTCGCCATGTGGTGGCCGATGCGAAACGGCAGACCGTGGTCGCGCATCAGGCGGTCGGCGATTTCCTGGGAGGCCGTCCAGTCGCTGTTGAGTTCCTCGAGGGCGCGGGCGGGATTGATCGTGAGCGCCGCGAGCACCTTGCGAAAGCGCGTGAGCATCGTCATGGCGGTCTTCATCATGCGGGCGTTCTTCTCGACGCGCTTGCCGTCGATCATGCCGGGCACGACGTTGTGCGCGCGCAGGAAGGCTGCGTTCATCTCGCCGATGACGTCCGAGCAGTCCTCGCGGCAGTTGTTCATGAGGCCGGGATTGCGCTTCTGCGGCATGGCCGAGGAGACGTAGGTGTTCTCGCCGCCTTCCTGCAGGATGATCCAGGGGCGTGGCTGCGCGTACTGGACCATGATGTCGTCGACCATCGAGCCGATGCGCACGGCCGCGGCGGCGAGCGCTGAGGCGACCTCGAGCGGCATGTCCACGGGCGCGAGGCTCGTCGCGTCGAGCGCGTTCTCGACGGGACGCGGAAAGCCGAGCGCGGCGGCCATCGCGTCGCGGTCAAGGGGCCAGCCCGTGCCGTTGAGGACGGTGGCGCCCATCGCGCACATGTTGAAGCGGGTGTGGCATTCGGAGAGGCGTTCGCGCACGCGAAGGAGCGAGGCGGCGATGCCGAGGAGATGATGGGCGTAGGAGGTCGGCTGCGCGGCGACGCCGTTCGTGTAGCTCGGCACGATCGTGTCGACGTGGCGTTCGGCAAGCGCAAGCAGGTCGCCGATCACGTCCTCGAGGCCTGCGGCAAACTCAAGCGTTTCGTCGCGAAGGATCGCCGTGCGCTGCGTCGAGAGGATGTCCTGGCTCGAGCGGCCCGCGTGAATGGCGGTCACGCCCTGGCCCGCGGCCTTGATTAGAAGCGGCTCCCATGCGATGTAGCTTTTGACGCGAAGCGCGGGATCCGCCTCGCCCATGGCCTCGACGGCCGCAATGCCGGCGGCCGCCCTGCGGGCGAGGTCCTCGCCGAACTGGCCGTTGCGAAGGCCCGTCACGACCGTTGCGCGGTTGACGGCGTTGAGCCAGAAGAATTCGTCCTTTTTCACTTTCAGGTCCTTTGGGGCGGCCCGGATGCGGCCGCTCGGTGTTGGTAATGGCACAAGTCTGCCGCCGCACAAGGGAGCGCACAACCACGTGCAACGCAAAATGACTTTGCGAAAAACGCAAAGTATTGCGTCGCTCGGAGACGACGCTCGGCTATGATCGGAATGTGCATCATCAGGATTTCCGGAGTTCATCATGAGCAAGACGGACGACCTCTCGGCGTGGCGCGTCTTCGTGACCGTCGCGCGAAGCGGCACGCTCAGCGCGGCCGCCAAGGCGCTTGACGTGGAGGTCTCGAGCATTTCCCGCGCGATTGGCGGGCTTGAGAAGGCGCTCGGCTGCGAGCTCATCCGCCGCAACATGCGGCCGATGAAGCTGACGGAGGCGGGACAGGCTGCCCTGAAGCGCATGGAGACGATACTCAGAGCGCACGATGGTCTGATGGAGGCGCTCGTCAACGACAACCGCGCGCTCACGGGCCGCGTGAGGCTCTCGTCCGCACCGGGCTTTGCGACGAGAAAGCTCGTGCCCTTCATCCGCGAGTTCACCGAGGCGCACCCCGGGATTTCGGTCGACATCCAGACGGGCGGCACCGAGGCCGACGTCGCGAAGGGCTTTGTCGACGTGGCCGTCATCACGGGCGAGCCGACCTTGCCGGGCCTCGTCTACGTGAGTCGCGGCAGAAATCTCTATCTTCCCGTCGCTAGTCCCGACTACATCAGCCGCAACGGGTTGCCCGTCACGCCCGAGCAGCTCAGGCAGCACCGCGGCTACATCTACGCGGGTCCCGTCCGTCCCGAGACGAAGGTGCTCTGCAGAGGCGCGGTGAGCGCGCCCGTCGAGTACGGCACGGCCGTGCGCTCGACCGACGTGCTTGCGATCCGGGAGGCGGTGCTCTCCGGCATGGGCGTTGCGGCCGACATGCCGCTCGTGCAGATCTACGAGGATCTTGCCGAAGGCAAGCTCGTGCCGATCCTTCCGGGCTGGAGCCGTCCGCCCGTCGAGTGCTACATCGTGACGAACCGCGATGCCTGGCACATGAAGCGCGTGCGCGTCTTCTTCGAGTGGTTTGCGGCCGCCATGCGCAGCACCTTTGCAGGCTACGAGCGGGCCGTGAGCTCCTTCGTGGGGCTCCCGCCCGACAATCCGCCTGCAGAGAGAACGGAAATCCGGTTCACGGAATCCCGCAAGCGCCGTGCGTGAGGATCGGATTCGCGGAGAATGAAGAAGGGGCCGCCGTCTGGGGACGGAAGCCCCTTTGTTCGTCAGGACTCAGGACTTGTCAAAAGCTGTGGCAGATGCCGAGCATGGCGGCCCTGACCGTGTCGGTCTTCTTGGAGCCTGAGACCTCCTTGCCGTTCTCCTTGTAGGTGCGGTCGACGTAGGACGCGGCGGCGTAGAGGTACGTGCGCTTGCTGAGCGGATAGTCATAGCCGAGCGCGATCTGCCAGGCGTCGGCCTCGACCTTGACGTCGGTTCGCTTGCCCGACTTGACCGTGACCGTGAAGGTGTCGTAGTCGCCCGTGACGTAGCCCGTCTGTATCTTGAGCTTGCCGCCGAGGACCTCATGGGTGGCGCCGAGAACGACGGCGTGGCTGTCGAAGCCTTCATTGCCGCACAGGGTATTTTTGGTGTCCTTGTGGCGCGTCATCTGGTTGCCTACCTTCTCGACGTTGTGGCCGTACTGATAGGCGCCGTAGAGCGTCAGGTCGTCGAGTTTCCAGCGGATACCGAGGTTGTAGGTCTGCGAGTCGTCTCGGTTGTAGGGGCTCGAGCCGCGCTCGTAAAAGTAGTTGTCGGCCACGAAGACGACGCGGAGCGGACCGCGGCGGTACTGGGCGCCGAGGGCGGCGAATCGGTCGCGCTGCGAGCTCGGCACGGCATCGTCGCCGTCCACGCCGTTGGAGTATTCGCCGTAGAGCCTCAGGCCGGCCATGTCGGGCGATTCGTAGCGGATCATGTTGTCGGCGCGCATGACCTGATGGTTGATGATCTGCAGCGCCTAGGCTTCCTTGTAGAGGTTGCCGAAGACCGTATAGCTGTTGAGGAAGATCGAGCCGTTGACGCCCGATCCGAGCGCGCCCTGTCGGCCGAAGCGGACTTCGCCGTAGGGAGAGGCGACGCCGAGGTAGGCGTTGCGGTTGAACGGATTCCCCGCGCATTCCCCATCCATGT
>NZ_KQ968533.1:0-15300 GCF_001578585.1 Sutterella sp. KLE1602 | reverse complement strand
TGCTCCAATGGTGTACCTGTATTATATTATAGGTACACTATTGGAGTCAATAAAAAAGTCCATGTGTTTCACGGACTTTTAGTTTGAAAGACCTACTCCCAACAGGGTTTCGTGGGGTCTTTCGACGACTTTTAGGGTTCAAAGGGATGACAGGCAAAGAATATCGGCAGTTGGAAGAATCCTGGATTCCTTGGGTTGTCCGTTCGGGATGGCATCTGAAAGATGGCACCGGGGTGTGGTCCGTCTTCGAATAATGGTGTTTTAAACCCACCATGCCTCTTTGTTGCGGGATCATGGGGCGGCCGTTACCGTTCATCTGAACGACAGCCGGTTGTGGTCCGATCGTTTTCTGTCGCCGACGGGCGGCTTCTTCCATGGCTGACGTCCGGCTGCCGTGGTCGGAGCCGGACGGAGGTCGCTCGGTGATTCGCGATCTTCGAAGCCTGGCGTTTCAAGACTTCGCGGCGGGGCTCGAAATCGACGACGCCTCTTGACCGAAAAAGACGGTTAACGCCCAAGCGGAAAGGGTCGCCATCGCTTTTGCGACGGCGGCCCTTTTTACGATGCAGGCAATGCTCAGAAGAGGTAGCGGACGCGGACGTTGCCGTTGACGCCCTTGGCTCCGCCCGTGGCCGACATTGCGCCGACGGAGGCCTCGACGTTCAGGCTGTCCGTCACGCGGCGGACGGCCGTCAGGGAGGCGTTGAATTCCGTCTCGTGCTTCTGATCGACGTCATAGGAGAGATAGCCCGAAGCGTTGGCGAGGTTGATCCCTACGGTGTCGAGATCGTTCCAAACGTTGCGGCGCACCGCCATCTGAGCGACCCAGGCGCTCTTGTCGGACTGTGCGACAAACTCAACGCCGGCCCCGAGATCCAGAGCGTAGTCCATGGTGGATTCGCGCTTCATGTATTCCGTGCGTCCCTCCCCGCTGTAGGTCGCGACGAAATCGGCGAGCAGCATGGGCTTGAACGTGACGGCATAGCCGCCGACGTCCGACAAGGGCACGCTGTACTTCAGGGCGTTGGAGCTCACCAGCGAGTAGGTGCGGTCGCGGAAGCTCTGCGGCCCCACCTGAATGGAGGTCGGGGTGAAGCTTCGGGACATGCTCGTGACGCCCGCCGTCAACATCGTCTGGAATTCAAAGCCGTTGGCATAGGCCTGGTTGGCATATCCCGTCAGCGCGTACATGCGTCCGTCGTCGTTGTTGAGCTCGTCTCGGTTGGAGACGTCGCCCACGGTGAACATGGCGCCGAGCACCGTGCGGGTGCCCTCGGCATTGCGCTGAATCGTGTCGTAGCCCACGCTCGTCGTGGCCGTTCGAAGGTGAAGGCCGTCGTCCTTGATGAGACTGCCGCCGACGTCCGCAAAGGCGGACTGATGCGCCGCATCAGCCTCCATGGCACGACCGATCATGGAGAGATCGCCCCCGGCTGCGGCCAGAGGATAGTCGGACGGACTCGTGCGGTAGGCCACTTGGCGCAGGGACATCACGCGGTTGTCAACGCTCTGGCGCACGGGCGTCATCATGGGCTTCATGGGCTTGAGGCGTGCGAAGTCGCCAAGCATTTTGTCGGCCTTGGTAAGCGTGTTGCTCAGACTCTGCGCGCCCAGCGCCTGATTTTCGTTCGAAAGGGCGCTGTCGATCGCAACTTCCATCAGGGCGCGTCCGCCTGAGGCGTTGTGCCGCATCATCGACTCGAAGAGGTCGGAGAGATGAGGGTCGGAGAAGGCGGAACCGAAGAGCTGTTCGAGCGCATCTGGAAGCGTATCCGTGCCGAGGCGCTTGAATTCAAACGTGATGTCGTTGGCGCTCTGGTGATAGGAGACGACCGGGAGCTTTCCTTCAAGGTTGAACTGAACGTGCTTGTTGGTGCGTTGGTCGTCGATCCCTTCGGACGTCGTCACGAGCGTATAGGTCTTGTCGTACGCATAGTTGCCCGTGGCAAGGTAATCGTCGGAAAACGACGCCGAAACCCGGGCCTGCTCTCCAAGCGTCAGCTTTTGAGCGCCGAGACCGACGATGGCCTGATCGCTGTAGGGGTGGCTCGGGTCGAGCGACGTGAGTGCGAGCGAGCGGTCGACGGTCAGCGAGCCGCCCATGCGCGTGAGACCCTGCGTCGTGAGATGCTGCGTGCGCAGTTCGGCCCCCTTGAGCAAAACGGAGTTTTCCTCGTTCATCGTCCATTTCGGCAGTTCGATGACGCCTCTTTCACCGCCGTAGATGGCTCCGATCTTCGTCGACTCGTCGTGCACCTTGACTTGAGCCCTCTGAGCATAGAGACGGTCCATGGAGATCGAGGAGGAGGCATCCTTTTGGATGTTCACGACCTGCTTGTTGTCGGAGGCGATTACTTCTCCGAGCGCAAGCCGCGAGCTGTTGCGAAGGGTGATGCCGTTGTCGAGGAGCTGGGTGAGTGCGACGGCGCCTCCGTTGAAGGAGGAGTTGTCGAGATCAAAGCCCGCCTTCATTTCATGCAGGTGAGCGTTGAACACGGAGTCCCTGGCCTTGATGCTGCCCTCGTAATAGATCGTGTCGTTGGCGACCGACGCGCCCTCGTGCAGCGTTTGACGGAACCCGAACGACTGATTGTCGGCGTTTGTCGTGATGTTCTTGGTGATGTACTGATCGATGTAGAGCTTGACGTCGCCGCCGATGTTCATCGTGGACTTGTTGGCGTCGATGTTGCCGATGACGACCGTGTTGCGTCCGATGTCGACGATGGCATTGTCGAGCTTCAGGGTGTCGAACTTGTAGAGACGCGTTTCCCAATCGGGCTGATTGAAGGCGGCGGGCTGATTCTTGCCGTACCAATCCTGGCCCGAATTCTGGATGGCTTCGCCCTCGTACTTGTTGAGTCCGGGTGTGGGATTGTGGGTGTAGGCCCGGTCATCGAAGTAGATGGCGTGCGTGGTCGGCAGGCCCTGCATCGTCAGGGAGGCATTGGTCACTTCGATGTTGCCCTTGATGTCGGCGCCGCCGTCAAGGACGAGATGGGTGTTCGCATTGCCCGGAGCCGGCAGAGAGCCGGAGGCGGCCTCATAGGAGTGCTTCAGGTTGAGGTTGCCCTTCACCTGGCCGTGGAACTGATAGCGGCCTTCGGTGTTGCGGATCGACAAGTCGGCCCTGGTGTCCGACGTATTGGTAAAGACCGCACCGTCGTCGGACGCGTAGATCCGCTTGAAGTCGAGTGAATGCCCGTTCATGTCGACCGTGCCGCCGCGCTCCGTAAAGACGAGGTTGTTCGAGTCCCCGTCCATGTTGAGGGCGTCCTTGTGACCGAGCTTCACCGTGCTGATGCCGTTTGCGAGGTAAACCAAATCGAAGGTCTTTTCAGCGTTGAGCACGGCCGTGCCGTTGCCGATTCTCAGCTGGTTGCCCTGCTGCACGTTGTAGTTGACGGTACCGGCCCCGATCTGGTGCATGTTGTTGTTCTTGACGCCCGAGACATTCCAGTCAACCACGGTGCCTGCGCCGACGTTGAGGCCGGCTCCCGAGAGCGAGTGCGCGGCATTGCCTTCGGAGGACTTGGAGGTGACGGCATATGTCTTGTCGGCGTCAAAGATGAGGCCGCCGCTCCCCAGGTCGACGTTGCGGTCGATTTCAATCGTGCCGCCGCCTGTGAGGACCAGATCCTTGTCGTTTCGCTTGCCTTCCGCCAGGGTGCTGCCGCGATAGACGTCGACGCTGCCGCCGTTGACCTTGATCCCGGTCGCATCCTCGTTGAAGGTTAAGGTGCTGCCGTTGAGCGCGACGTCCTTCGACCACTTCTCCTTGAATTTCTTGAAGTCGGCGTTTTTGAAGGACGTTGCCCGGTACCAGGTGTGTCCGCCGCCGCTCACGATGAATGCCGTGGTGCCGTAGACGACCCACTTCTTTTGAACGTTGTCGTAGACGAGGGCCATGGAGCCGCTGTCGCCGGACGTTACCTGATTCTTGAAGGTGTTTTTGTCGAAATCCTGGAAGTGGCCCTGGCCCCATTGGTAAAGGCTTTCATAGATGCCCCCGGTTTGGAAGTCGCGGTTGTAGGCATTGAGAAAGCCGTTGGTCGTCTTGCCGTCGGAGAGGTTCACGGAGCCGTTGCCGACGCGATAGATCAAAATGCGGCGCTTGCCCTGATAATCCGTGCCGTATCGCTCGAGCGCCTGTTCGTTCGTGAGGCTGAAGTCAGCGCCTTCGTCATAGCCGGTGGTTTCGACGACGAACTTGTTGTAGCGCAGGTACGCAATGTCGGCCTTGCCTTCGTCAACCAGCATGTGGTCGACCTTCTGATAGATGGAATGGCCGTACTGCGGGCGAAGGATGCTGCCGCCGTTGAGATTGTTGTGCCGCACGGTCAGGCCGAAGGCGCTCCCAAGGGAGGCGGCTGCGCCGTGGATTTCGGCGGCGGAGAAGTCGGGAAGCGGCAGATCGGGCAGCTTGAAGAGGCTGCCGTCCTTCTTCTGAATGGTCACGCCGACGGCGCCGGGCTTGAAGACGCCCTTGTTTTGACCGAAGTCCAGATAGTCGCGCACCCAGTGATTGTTGTAGTGCAGCGTGTTGGCATGGAGATGAGGCGAGACGGCAAGCGCGATGGCGGGCAAGGCCGCAAGGAAGGCTTGCTTGAGGGGCTTGATTGTCAGATGTTTCATGGATGTGAGGCGCGAAAGCCTCTGCCTGCCGGACAGAGGAGAAAGCGCCCGTCCTCCTTCCGTGGTGGTTAAAGAAGTGCTTCTCAAGGGAAAAGCACGAGCTTCCCGCTTTCGATGCGTAGACGAGAGGGCTGTGCGCACTCGGGCCTTTGCACATCAAAAGCACGGGAGGATCGGCGTGCGAAAAAGAAACCGATCCGCCCGTTGAGCTTGTTTCGGTCAAGCCGTCGACGGCTCCTGACCGGATATTTCAATAGGTTTTGCTTTGGGGCCCGCCGGGCGGCCGGCAGGAAGATGGGGTTCGCCCGTGCCGGCAGAGGGCCGGGCGAACCCGATTCCGTTGAAAGACTCTGCGCGTTCCGTCATTGCCGCTTATGGTGAGCGCGCCTAAGACGCCATGGTTTGATCCGCTAGCGGTAAAAAAAGGAAAACGCGTTTTCAGGCGGACGGTTGACGTCCCTATTTCTTGGTCAGGCTGTCCGCCGTCCGCCAGAATCGTCTTTCGAGTTCCATGCGAACTACAAGGTCCTCAACGACCTGATTGAGCGCAATGCGCATGCAGAACATCCATTGATCGCGAAGCGCAGGCGTGATGGGCATGAACCGGTGAGCCTCTCTGAGCATCGGCATGCCGTGCGTCTTTTGATAAAGTGCAGGCCCCCCGAGCCACATGGTTAGATAAAGGTTCATGCGCTCTTCATAGCAGGACAAGTCCATGGGGTAGGCATTTCGGAGCGATTGAACTTCAGGGTAGGTCTGAAGCACCTGAAGATACGCAGCGACGAGTTTCTTCACGCCAGCCTCTCCACCGATTCTGTCGAAAAATGAGTTGGTGGACATAGTTGTTTTTTTCTGCCGTCAGTCCTTGAAAAAGGACGTGTGTGTAAGGGAAGTCGCTCGAATCAAGGCTGACGCCTGATCCTAAAGCGGGGTTTGTGCGAAACCGCTTGCAAAAGAAGGGGATTGCAGAGAGCGGCTCGGGATTTTACCCCGTGCGCTCCTCGGCACCTGTCTGATGCCGAGTACCTGGAAACAGGGCTTGGCTGCGAGCCGTATTAAGCAATGGAAAGCAAAGTGTGAATGACGTCAATGCATTTGTCGGTCGTTCCGGCGATGCTTGGGGATGTCAGATATTTGCCTTTGATGCCGATGGCCGGCGTGCCGTTGAGCTTGTACTGGGAGGCCGTTTTCTGGGCCCACTCCAGGCGGCTCCACGTGAATTTGTTGTGAAGCGCGGTGAGCCAGGAGCCTTCATTGAGGCCTTTGGCCTTGATCCAGACCGTCAGGTCCTTGTTGAGGTCCTCAGTCGTCTTCCAGTGATGTTCCGCATACAGAATCCAATGCCAGAGCTCTTCGTGCAGATCGGTGCGATTCAATCGCTTCAATGCAAAATAGGCTTGAGAGAAAATGATGTGGGAGGTGTCAAGCAGCACGGGAACGTCCACCAAGGTGTATCCCGCATTTTTCAATTCGCCGCGCAAACGCTCCACATGCGGATGGAATCTGTAGCAATGCCCGCAGGCATAACTGAAAAAGTTGTAGATGCCGTCGGCGGCGGGTTGAGCGAGCTCAACGTAGCCTTTCGCATTTTCCTTTGCCGAAAGCGCTGCGGGGGCCGTCAAGGCCATTGCACCCCCAACGGCATTGCATAAAAAATTTCGACGAGACAACATAATTTCTATTCACACAAAAAGACTCCACATTGTGTAGATGGCCAAAGTGCGGAGTCGAAGGATTGTCGGCTGTGCATTTGGACGGAAAAAGTTCCGAAGACGGACAGGGTTATCCTTCAGAACACAACCAGTCTGTTTTCCAAATGCTTCGTGATGCCATGACGGCCCGAATCAGTCAAATTGCCGACCCTACTCGTTGCAGTTTGCCCAATCCTGTTTTTGCCGTCATGACTTCACGAAATCGTTTGCCTAGCTTTATTGATAGGTGACGGTGAATTCCGCCTTGCCCTCAAATGCCCCGGCCTGTGCGGCGACTCCGTCTTGGTCAACGTCGACCACTCGGGCCTGGGCGTAGCACACGGGGACCCAAGCGTTCGGATCAATCGCTTGCGGGACGGAGAATTGCTTTCGTCGGAAGGGCGTTCCTCCGGCGTCGTCCTCCGTCAGAAAAATCCTGACCTTCTTTTTGTTCGTCGAGACAAAGCCTTGATCAGGCCCCCCTGGATCGCTCCCCGGATTGTTGCCGATCTGCGCGCCGATGTCACGCGTAAATTCGATCGACTGAACGGCTGAAACACTCTGGCAGTCCTTGAAGCGGAAGGCGAGCGGAATGGTAGGGCCGGCACTTCCTGTTTTGTTGGAGAAGGTGCCCATGTTGATGATGCCGTTTGCAGCCTGACCCGGACCGACTTCTACGGTGCACTGCTTTGCTAGGATGTCAACGGTAAAGAGCAAGGTGGCAGAGGTTGGTTGAGCTAGAGCAGATAATGGCGTGCATGCCAACATCAAGCTCATCATGAAATTTGATACACGCATTTCGGTTCTCACTTAAAGTCAATTGAGATGGTTGCGGAGGCGCTATATTGGCCGCCTTCAACCTCTCCCGGTTGCTTGCAAAGCCTCCAGTAGATTTGTTTTGAGCCGCTTATGGCGTCGGTAACACCACCAAAAGAATCAGGATTTGGGGACAGATTTCCCACTTCAAGCGTAGTGGACGACGTCCCGCATTCTTGATCGGGATTCAGATCGCCTTCAATATAAATATTAGGGGCTACTTTGTTGGGATTTTTGGCTAGGCCAATTTTAGTTTTCCCGTTGATCTGAACTTCGTTCGCGGCCTTCAACGTTGCAGAAAGAACGGAATGAGTAACGTTTGAGCCGGAAATATATCTACCAATGGATGTATCGTTATATCCAGAGCAGTTTAGTTTTAATGTAGCTACACGTTCTACACCAATTTTTCCGTTTTGGGCAGTACTGACAGACAAAGACCCAAAATCGATGGATGAGGGATCAAATTGCAATGTGCATTGCCTGTCATTAAGCTTAACTATCTGTGGTGAAGATACCATGAGTGTACCTGTGGTAGATTGAACCGAACCATCGTCTGATTCTAGTGTAATTGTCATCATGACAGAGGGCATTCTTAATTTTCTGGCCAACATATTCAACTGGCCGTTTGAAAGGTTTTTGATTTTCGATTTATCAATGCCTAATGACAATGTGTTAGGGTTGAAGCCTAACTTGTAGCGAAAATGTGTAAACCCTTGACCTTTCACTGCCTCATGTGAAAGTGGAATTCCACGGGAAACTTGTGACCACGACCATGTAGCATTTTCTTGTCCGGAGTACACGCAATCAGTATTGTTGTTCCATTTGCATTTGTCAGCCTGAACTGTGAACCAAGCGTTATTTAAGCCTAACAAAACATATGGCGTTTCTTCTCCCCACTCTGTTACGAGTGGCAACCTTTCGCTTGGGTTTTGCCCACCAATATTCCATTTGAACCAGACCCTATGGCCAACTCCAATCATTTTGTGGAATCGATTGTTTTTATCAAAATAGTTAATCGGTTCATCAAATATAATGTCTGAAGACAGGCCACCCAATTCAGCAAAACCACAATCCTCACCACTAAGACATCTGGAATTGTCAATGTATTTTGGCCATGTAATTCCTGCGTGTATATTCGTTGCCAACAAGAGTGCGACCAACGGAATAGAAAACTTTTTCATCATTTCGTCCCTCAATTCACGCTCGTAAGCGTCTGGGTAACTACAGAAATAAAATCGCCGTTTTGTGATTCGGTCTTTTCCGGCAATTCGTACTTGAACATCTTCTGACCTTCACCGACCTTCACGGTCAGCGTTCCGGTCTGCGGCAAGGCCGTCAAATAGACGCGGCCGCCTTCACCGACAAGCCCCTGAACGACGGGATCGACTTTGCCGTCCCCATCAAGCAGAGCCACGGTGGAACCGAAAGGCAAGGGCTTGCCGTCGGCCGACTGCAAAATGAAGACGGCCTGCTGCCCGAAGCGCACGGGGTAGGTCACGCGAACGATCGAACCCTGGACCGGAATCACCACCCTGTTCGAGCTGTCGAGCAGCATTGCGCCTTCGGGCAGGGTTGCCGGGGCAATGGCGATTTCGTTCTTGGTGTAATTGGTCAGGTAGGACATCACGCCGTGGCCGAAGTAGTCGGTCTTGGTGTCGAAATACTGGGACACGCGCACACCCGAAACGTCCGGCACCTCGACAATGGCGATGGAGTCATAGGCGCGGGAGGCGGCCGTAATGCCGGTGCGGTGGAAGACCAGTGCGCCGTTCATGCCGAGGTGATAGCTGTCGGCGTAGTGGTTGTGGTCATAGCCCATGTTGGCACCAAAACGATCGCCCTGGTAGGCCAGGTTGATGGAGGACGCACGGTCTTCGTGGCCGCCGAGCTCCTGAGATGCCGTCCAGTTCCAGTCCAGATCATCGGAGTAGCCCGTCATGACAACGCTTTGACGATAGGTCTTCTCGCCGGACATGGACTTGTCCATGCGGCCCTGGTAGCTGACCGACGTGTTGTTGACGAAGCTGCTTGTTGAATGCTTGAAGAAGAGATCGAACGGAATGTTCAGGTTGAGCATGACCGAGTGACTGGAATCCCAGTGTCGATTGCCTGCGGCCCCCACCTGCTGGTAGTTGCGCCCGTAGTTGAGGGATACGCCGACGCCATTGACGGAGGTGTAGTAGCCGACATTGAACGTCTTGACGTCGGGAGACGAGCCGTGGTACGTCGCATAGTCGGCGCCGAGCGACAGGCTGCCGTAGTCGCCGAGCTGCTGGGTGAGCGAAAGCTGCCAGCGGCTGCGCATCTTCCCGTTTGCCGCCCACAGGCTGGAGGAGGGCGTGCCGTAGGAGACATACTCCTCGAGCGTCGCGTAGTTGCCGGTGATGTACTGATAGTTGGCGAGGTTGACGGTGGTGCCCGTCTCCATCAGCGTCTTTTCATACCGGAGTCGCCATGCGGCGCCGCTCCCCTCTTTCACGCCGTAATAGTCGTCGCCCTCATGGGTGGACTGGATGACGTCTGCTGCGAGCGCGCCGTACCTGCCCATGGAGAGGCCGGTTCCCAGCGCGAAGGCGTAATAGTCGTTGGCGAGGATCGTGCCGCCGTAGAGGGTGACGTCGTAAGGCAGGCCGTAGCCTAGCGTGCCCATGAAGACCGGCGTGTCCTTCACCTTGGAGGACATGTTCTTGCGATAGTAGCGGCCGGCGTTGAAGTCGTAGCGGAACTGGCCTTCGCGGAGCATGTTCGGCACGGAGGAGTACGGCACCATCATGATGCGTTCGGTGCCGTCGGATTCGCGAATCACGACTTCCAAGTCGCCGTAGTTGCCAAAGCTGGGCAGGTTCTCCAGACGGAAGGGGCCCGGCGCAACGTTCACCGTATGAACAACATGGCCGTTCTGGCGAATCAGGATCTGGGCATTGGTGTTGGCGATGCCTTCAATGATCGGCGCATAGGTGCGGTCCCGGCGGGGAAGCATCTGCTCGTTCGTCGAGAGGCGAACGCCGCGCAGGGGAATCGTGTCGAAGATTTCACCGGAGGTGTTGATCTCGCCGATCTGAAGCGTGCCCTTGACGGCCGGAACATCGCGCTGCAGGTAGGTGTTCCACAGGTCCCACTCGTGGGTGTTGGAGCTGTAGTCGCCCGCCTTCACATGGTTGACGGAGAAGGCGCCGCTCGAATGGAGACGCCAGGCGCCGATGTTGAACTTGCCGGAGAGATTGGCATAGAGGTTCGTGGATTCGTAATCGCTCGAGCGGCTGTTGAGATGCGTGCCCGTCACCGTGTAGTTGAGCACGGCGCCCGTTTCGCCGTAGTCCCAGAGGTCTTCGGAGGCGATGTCGACCCAGCCGTCGTTTTCCGCAACATGGATTTGCGGAATGGACATTTCAAGCTTCATCTCCTGCGAATTCACGGTGAAGCGAACGCCCTCGATCTTGGACGAAATCGGGAAGACTTCGGCGTTTTCATCCATGTCGACGAACTGCTTGAGCACTTCGTCCTTAAGCGGCAGGGCGCGGATTTCCTTCACGCGCAAAACCGGCTCAAGGGCGCCGTCATAGTCGAGAACCTCGTAGTTGGCGTTGGCGAAATGGTCCCCATTGATTCGGAGTTCGAAGCGATAGACGCCCGGGGGGAGGTTGTAGCCCTTTTCGATAAAGGACATATCCACATCCTGCCCCGCCGGGACCAGCGCCCTAATCATTTCCGGCGAATAGGCCACCTGTTGAGCCTGAGCCGCCCAGGCCGTCGTGATGAGGACGGCCAGAGGAAGTAGTTTAAATGTGCGGTTCATAGTTAAAGATCTTGGGTTAAAGGCTTGGTAGCGAAGCCGCCGTCGTTCAGAAGCGTCCAAGTAATGGAACGGATGTCGGGATCCGCCAACGGGATCTCAACGTGCCCGAAAGGGTCGATCATTGAGACCTCATTGGGTACCGGAATCTCTGCCTTCTCAGACCTTAGGGAATTGAGGGTTAGAAAATAGGCCGATTTGTTGATGACTTTGAGTGTCTTTTCGTTGAGCTTGAAGTCGAGCTCGTGCGTCACATCGTCGATGGCGTCGTAATCGTCCTTGAGCTTGGCCGGACGGTAGAACATCTTCATCGTCAGGACGTAGGAGGTCGACAAGCCGATCCCGGCGCCGTTTTCCGACTCGGCTGCCGCCGGAATGAAATGGCCCCTCAGGTAAAACAGACTTTCGCGATCTTCCGGCAATTGGCTGTTGAGCTGAACGACCTGGGCCAACTTCCTTTCGCCGGGCTGCAGGTGAACAACTTCAGGCGTAACGATGAAGTTCGGGCTGAATCTGAGCTTGTCCCTGGTGAGGACCTGACCGTGAAAGAGCAAAGGCTTGTCGGTATCGTTCAGGGCCGGAAAGGAAACTCGCTTTTCATCGGAATGAAAGACCAGGCGGGTGGAAATGCCCAGACTGACGCTCCCCTTGGAGGCGTATGGCGCGGACATCACGCTCATGAGCGCGCAGCAGACGGCGCAGGCGGAGATTCTTGGGAGATACCTTGACAAAGTCACTTTGCAATCCTTCCGCGGTTACTTCTGATTCAACGGCACCTCAACGTGGTTGCCGAGCTCGTCGATATAGGAAAACGACACGATGTCCCGGGGCTTCACATCAAGTTTCCATTCCTTCTCGGAAAGCGGAAGGACGATGTCCTTGATGGGGAAGGTCTTGGCGGAGGACTTCAGGTTGACCAGAGACATGGAAACCTTGGAGGGATTGACCGCCTTGATGCCGGTCTTGGTGGGTTCCCAACGAATCTGCTCGGCCGCGCCGCTGCACTTTTCATCCAGGCCCTTGGGACGGTAGAAAAGCTTGATGCGCTGGGCCAGTGCGAATTCAATCGTGTTGCCCTGTTCGGCCTTGTTGCCGTTGGCGAGAATGGTCGTCACTCGAAGCCAGAAGACGGATTCGCGGTCCTGCGGCAGCTGTTCCAGAAGAACCACCTGTGCCTGCGAGGTGGATTTGGGAGGAATTTGAAAGATCGAGGGAGAGCTGGCAAAGGCCGTCGAAGGCGTGCCGTCGAAATTCATGACGCTCGCCTTGGCGAGAGCCGGCGCATCGTAATGATTGGAAACGCCGAAGCTCACGCTGGTTTTGCCTTCTTCAAAGAGGACTCGGGAACGATCGAGCTGAAAGCCGCCAGACGAAGCTTGAGAAGCCGTCAGCAGAAGGCTCAACACGCCGGCGACCAACGCTTTCTGTAATGTCATATCTTTTCTCTTTAAAAAAAAGGCAACAGAAGAGGAGCTACTGTTGCCTTTCGACCGGAATTAGGATCTGTTACTGCATCGTAACTTCAAACATGGCCTTAGCCGTGATGTCCTTAGCAGCTGTCATCTGATCTGCAGTCTTCGAGGCAGCGAGCGTCGCGTAGCCAACCTTGATGGCAGCTGCGCCGCCCTTGTTGATCGCAACCGGGCCATCCATCAGGCTGATGCCTTCCTGACCTGGGGTGGCGGTTGCATCTTTAAAGAGCTTGACCACGACATAGTCCTTGTCGGTGGACAGCACGCCTTTCGTGATGTCCGACTGGTCGCGGTTCGTCATCGTAAGGTCTTCAATGAGCTCCACTTTGGTGACGCTGGTTTCGGAGCCGCATCCGTCAATCTGGAAAACGAGGGGAACCATGGGACCGTGGTCGCCGACCTTCTTGACATTGTTCTTGTTGAGCGTGCCGAGGTTCAGGGTGGTGCTGCCGTTATCGAGCTTGATGTTGCAGGTGGATTCGGAGACGGCACCCTTGAAGGTGATCTCAACGGAATCGGCGTTGGCGGAGGAGATGGCGAAAGCGCCGAGGAGAGCCATCAGGCAAGCAGACTTCTTCATTTCTTATCCTTAAAAGTCAGTTTGTCTTCAAATTAGGAGAGTTTTTCCTGGCATCACAAACGCCCTTGGTCAGATGACTGGAACATCAGTGATTCAAGAAGGATCCAGACGGAACGTCTTTGGACAAGACCCACTTTATTTCAAAAGCAAACATTTGAAGTCCGAGGGTTAACCCTGTAGGTAGTTTGTATTAGAATGGCATAAAAACCGTTGAGCAGCAGTCGTTTTCAAACGGCCTTATATGAAAACTACGAATTAGGGTGGGTCCCGATGATCAAAAAAAACGTGCCACGTGGCACAGTTGGCACAAAAATGGCACGACACACCCAAAAAAAGTTCAGACTGCAGAAACCCTGAGATATCAGTCAAACAGCCTGTCTTTCAGGGGGTTTGATGGGCGATACGGTTTTTGGCACGACCTTTCCTTTTTTTGCCAGCCTATTCCTTTACCGTTTATTGATCTTTAAACTTTTCGTCACCAGCTGAAATCCACCTGAGCGTTTGCTGAAACGAGGAACGAGGTTCTGAAGTTTGAATTTGGCATGTGACATCCGGGGGCGTGGAAGCGGGCCGGCGGAAGTGTCATGTCTTCGGGTTTCAACTATCCGCTGATTAAAGATATTAGGTTTCCCCCCCCCAGCAACAATTTTTCACTTTGCGTTGATACTATTTCTTTAGTTCAACAGAGGCCAATGCAACTGTGAGCATACGATGGAGTGAGGTTTCTGTTGTTGGGGCTTTGCGCTAATCAGTCATCAACTCACTATGTCTGTCTCTACAGAAATACGAGTCGTATTGGATTCAATAGATAGTCCAAGGTTGCTGCTTCGATCGGACTATACCGTTGCCTTTGCCAACCAGGCCTTTGTGAAAAGATATGGTCGAAACGACTATCTGGGCAGGCATTGTTATGAGCTGCTGTTTCAAAGAACCAAGCCTTGCGCCGCGTCCGGGTTCCCTTGTCCCTTGGATGAATCGGTGGCGACCCTCAAGCCCTGCAAGTATTTGAGGCATGAAAGCGGTCCTACGGGAACCACGTACTGGGATCTCGAAACGACGCCCATGCTCGCGAACGACGGCACGGCCCAGTATTTCGTCTCCTCCATTTCGCGCAGAACGGGCGACCTCACGCCGCTCACTTTGAAGGGGATCGTCAGTCGCTCCAAGAGCATTCAAAATCTGCTCAAGCAGATTTCGAAGATCACGACGCTCGAGCTTCCCGTGTTGCTTCTGGGCTCGCCCGGGGTGGGCAAGGGAGAGTTCGCACGCCTCATCCACGAAAATTCCCGGCGAGCCTCTCATGATTTCGTCACCATTGAGTGCGAAGGCTTGACGCCCGAGCGCCTGAGTCAAGAGCTTCAATACAATTCCACCGAAATGATGTCGCGCGGCGGCGGGACGCTCTACCTGTCCGACATTGCACTTCTTTCCAAGGAAATGCAGAGCACGCTTCTGAAAATCCTCAATACCGGGATGTGGACCATCAAGACGGACGACCACGAGGAAAAGGTCTATGCCGACTTGAGAGTGGTCTGCGGCTCGGAGTCCAGCTTGGCCGAGCTCGCCAACAATCCGAACCTACGCAAAGATTTTTTCCTTCGGTTCTCTGTCTGCCCCCTAGTCGTGCCCGGGCTTGACAAACGCAAGGAGGACATCCCCGAGCTGGTGGACATCATTCTTGAGGACATCAAGTCAAGGGGGATGAACATAGGAATCAGCTCCACCGCCATCGACTTTTTGCAGAACAAGGTGAACTGGGAAGGACACGTCACGGAGCTGCAGACGTTGATTCTGCGCGCCGCCATCTTTTGCGAGTCGCTCAAGATCCGGGCTCAGGATCTGATGATCGAAGACACGCGGCCGGAGAGCGTCAATGACGAGGATGCCCGCCTGCGCGAACTCTTGAAAAGCTGGGAAGGCTCGAAGGCGGATCTCGCCACCCGCCTGGGGATCAGTCTGCGAACGCTGTACCGCCGCATCGAGCATTTGGAAAAGCCGGAGGATGAGGAGGGAACGGCAGAGCCATCCGGACCGACGGCTGCGTCGGCCTCCTTGTGACGATCGTTGGGAGCTCTGAACAGGAAGGTCCGTTGTGCTACGAGGTGGATTTGCGTGCAGTACACTGCACGCGAAATCGTGCTTAAGTTCCGTGTACCCTAAAAGCAAAGAAACCCTCACTAGCTGGATCGCAAAAGGTGCGAAATTGTTAAAAGTCACTCATCAACAGGGGCCTTTCTCTTGCACCGCGGTGAGTGTATATGATATAATCATATACACTCATTAAAGGAGATCAAATGGCAGCTCGGAAGGAGTTCC
>NZ_KQ968532.1:0-2607 GCF_001578585.1 Sutterella sp. KLE1602 | reverse complement strand
AAAAGTCAAGGCCGCGTTCCACGGACTTCCGAGAAGAACCTTTTTTTCAGGGACCAGTCCCTCAAAAAAGCGACGGATTCCGGAAGGAATCCGCCTGTGCGGAATGCACGAAATGGGAGAACTTGCTGAGAGACCTTGTGAGGATCAGTGTTCGCCTGCGGCGTTGAGCACGGCGACCATGTCCTCGAGGTACATGCGGGCGCGGTCAAGCGGAGACATCGTCAGGGCAAGGTTCGCGTTGCAGACCTCGATGGAGATCGGCAGGTGCTTGAGAAGCTGCACGAGGTAGGCAGCGCCGGTGCCCGAAGACAGGCGGAAGTTGCGGGCCTGATAGAGGATGCCGTCCATCGTGTCGGGCATTTCGGCCGTGATGGCGCACATCTGGCAGTACTTGAGCGAGCCGGCGGGCAGGTTGTCGATGTCCTTGTAGTCGTTCTTGGCGCGGTAGAAATGGATCGGGTCGACGAGGCAGCCTGCGTTCGGACGGTTGATCTTGCGGAGGATCTCACCGTGCTGCTTGACGGTCGAGACGTTGCATCAGGGCATCGGCTCGATGCTGAGGTTGAGGCCGTACGGATGGGCGAGCTCGCAGAGTTCGGCGTAGTTGTCCGTCAGGCGGTTGATGTCGGGGTCGTTGCCTGCGCAGAGCACCTGAGTGGCGCCGAGGCGGGTGCCGGTTTCGAAGAAGGCCTTCCAGTTTACGGCACGAGTGTCGGGCTTGATGCGGAGAATTTCGATGTCGAGGACCTTGATGCCGGTGGCCTTCAGATTGGCTTCGACTTCACGGATCATGGGCGTGTTGCCGATCATGTCGTACTGCGTTTCGGTCGGGGTGGCGGGCACGAGGCGGATGCCGACGTGGCTGTAGCCCGCCTTGGCGGCGCAGAGCACCTGATTGGCGGGAGAGACGTCGAGAATGGTGAGGGCGGCCAGACTGATCGGACGCGGAAGCTTCAGTGGCTCGTAGCTGCGGTCCTGGAGCGTGACGGGGGCGACCTTCGCGGAGGCGGCACCCTGAAGGAAGCGGCGGCGATTCGAAAGCATGATGTTTTTCTCCTTGGTTGATATGGTTGAGGCGCCCTCCAGGGACCGTGTCCGGCCCCGCGCCCTAAGCATGTCCTTCATCCTAAAGAACTAATCCGAACGCCGATACGGCTCGTGGGAGGTGGCCGCGAGCGGTGGCGAAAACCCTCTGTTCGGGAAAACCAATCTGGTCAAGGCACACACGAAGGGATAGCCTTTTCAGTAATCACTTTTCCGAAGGCTTCTGATGCACAGCCAAAAGCAAATTCTCCTCATGATCGTCCTTGCCGCACTTGTCATGCGCGGGCCCATCAATGCAGTGGGTCCGATGGCGCCCGTCGTTCGCGATGTCTTCGATCTGCCGTGGGAGGCTTTCGGCGTACTCGCAGGCATTCCGACCATGGCCTTTGGACTCTGTAGCCTCGCTGTCCTGCCGCTTGTGGCCGGATTCGGAAGTAGAACCTTCGCCGTCGCCGCACTTACCGGAGCCGCACTCGGATCCTTCGTCCGATGCATCGAGTGGATGCCCGCTCTCTTTCTCGGAACGCTGATTCTGAGCGTTTCAATCGCGGGCCTGAACGTCTGGGCTCCCTCTGTCATCAAGGTGGTCTTTCATGACCGCCAGTCTCAGGTGATGGGCGTCTATACGGCAGTGCTCAGCATCAGCGGCCTGCTGGGCACGGCCTCGGTCATGCCGGCTCTGGAGGCGGGCGGCGTCTGGTGGGCTCCTTTTGCAGTTTGGGGATTGGCGGCTCTTGCGCCGCTTGTCTGGGCAGTGGGTTTGGGAGGCGTTCCTCTGCCCGTTCCAGAACGGAAGGAAAAGCGTCTCGAGAAGAGCGGAGCTCTCGTTGCACTTCTCGTGTGGTTCGTTGCTATTCAGGCGGGGCTCACCTTCACCGTTGCGTCGATGATGCCCTCAGGGCTTGAGGCTGCGGGCTTTTCCAGACCTGACGCGGTCAATGCCGTGACGCTCTACCTTGGCGCCATGTTTGCCGGATCTCTCGGATGCGGCTTTCTGCCTGTGGCTAGAAAAATCTATCCTGTGGTCGGCACCGTTTATCTGACGGGGCTCTGGATCTGGATGGAGGGGTTGGGAGAATTCGCAGGCCTCATGGGAGCGGCGCTTGTAATGGGCGTGCTGCAGGGAGCATTCGTGACGATTTCGCTTGCCGCCGTGACGAAGAAGACGCCGGAAGCTGACATTCTTCGCGTGACGGGGCTCGTTCAGTGCGGCGGTTACCTGCTGGCCGGCCTTGCACCCATGATGGCGGGCGCCTGGGCTTCGACCTTCGGATTCGGCCGCATGCCCGTGCTTCTCATGATCCTCGTGCTCATGTGGTGCGTGGTGGCGTGGCTTGTTGCGGGAAGACCTGATGCAACGGGTGGCGCGCCTCGGCGTAAATGTGCGTGTCTACCCTGACTGAAGATCAGACGTGAACGATGAGGAGCCTCAGTAAGAGCTGAAGCTTTTAGAATTATCCGAAGCGAACTTGAGGACACTGTACGTCGTGACTGCATTTCCCGTCCGCCTTAAAGCGACATGTCTGGCATTTCTTTTGGTTCATCTCGGAAGTCCGTGGAACG
>NZ_KQ968531.1:0-3559 GCF_001578585.1 Sutterella sp. KLE1602 | reverse complement strand
CGCAAGGGGTTCAAAAACGACAAAGCCCAGTGCTGGTAACACCGGGCCAAGTCATTGAAAGGAAATTGGGATGGTCACAACATTCATTTCCTTGTTAGGAAGTTTAGCACAGGCAAACTTCGTTTGGAACGGCGACATTGTTCTCAATGTTGCGATGGCCGGCGGAGGCGTTGATCGGCTGGGGCTTTTGGGCCTCGCCATCATTATCGGCGTTGCTCAAGCGATTGCTTCCCGCAAGCATTATTAATGCGGCCGATATTTAGTTTACATCAAGCGCACAAATTTTCTTGCGCATACTGGACGTCTTCCGGGAGAAAACATGCTTGCACACGCCATGTTTCCCGTTGGCATCGTTCCATAAATGCGCGAGCGCGCTCAAGATTGTCGTCATGCGTGCCGGCAGCCTGAAGGCGGAGTTCGGTTTTGAGGTTTCGATTCAGGTGCTCATCCGGGTTGAGCGTTGGCGAATAAGCAGGAAGGTAAAAAAGGCTCTATTTCCTTCCCGCGGGCCTCAATCCAACGCTGAACGATACGCGCGTGGTGGATCCGCGCGTTGTCGCAAATAACGAAAAGTTTACGTCCGTTGCCCCCGAGATCAAGGATAAGACGGCGCAAGAATCGAATGAAGCGATAGGCATTGACGGCTTTGCGCTGCGATAGAAAGAAGCTCTTTCCCTGGATGTTGATGGCCGAGATTATGACGGGGGCGCCGTAGTTCGTTCGGGCGTTTTCAATCAATACGGGGGTTTGTCCTCTCGGGGCGTAGCTCCGTACCCAATTCGAGTCCTGCTTTACGGCCGTTTCGTCCTGCCACAAGATCAAAGCGTTTTCAGCCTTTGCTCGCTGCTCAATCTGAGGATATGTCTCCTCAAGCCATTTGCCAACAGCGACAGGATCTTGTTGCAATGCCTAGCGTCATATTCCAACGCTTCATGTAGGCGCTGATCGTACGAATGGCGATTTCCTTGCCGAACTCGCGGCGAATGAGGTCGCGCACGGCCTTGCGCGTCCAGACCGCCCAAGGGAACTTCAACTGAGACGGGTTGGAATCAATAATCCACGCCATCAACTTCGCTTCCTCTTGTCGGGAGAGGCGTCGCATCTTGTCGCTGGTTTCGGGCTTGGGGCCACGGCTATGTCCTGCGATTGCCGCCTCTTCTCCGTGTTTTTCGAAGGCACGCAACACTTTCCAGACCCACTGGCGAGACATACCAAAGGTTTTGGCAATCTGGGTGCGCTTTATACCTTTCTTATCGGCCTCGATAACGCGTTGGCGGAGGGCTTTCTGGGCTGAAAGTGAAAGCTTTCGGCCATCCAGGGAGTTAGCATCAGTCATCATTGTGGAATGATACCACAATATGTAAACTAAATCAAAGCCGTGTTAATAATAACTCTGAAAAGAAGCTTTTCCAAAGCAAATTACGGGTTCGCACCGATCGGGAAATCGCGGATGGCGAAAAACGGTTCCGTCAAGATATATTCTTCGAACTTGTCCACCGACGTCGTCCGACCGACGCCGGGCCCCATGCGGTCGGCGTGCGACGACGTCTCCACTCATAAGGAGTACAACCATGAAGCGTTCTCTCTTGGCACTCGGTCTGGGTTTGGCCCTGGCCGCTACGGCGCAGGCCGCCGACATTCGTCTCGTCATTCACGGCGGCGCCGGCACGATGGCGCGTGAAGACTTCACGCCCGAACGTGCCGCGAAGTACCACGAAGGCCTCCAACAGGCTCTGCAGGCGGGCTATGCCGTGCTCGAACAGGGCGGTACGGCCGTCGACGCCGTCAAGGCCGCCATCAATCAGATGGAACTCAATCCCAACTTCAACGCCGGCCGCGGCGCGGTCTTCACGAGCGAAGGCAAGAACGAACTCGACTCGTCCATCATGGACGGCAAGACGCTCTCCGCCGGCGCCGTTGCGGGCGTAACCAACGTGAAGCACCCCATCAACTGCGCGGACCTCGTCCGCACCAAGTCGCCGCACGTCATGATGGCGACGAAGGGCGCCGAAGAGTTCTGCGCGAAGAACGGCGCCGAAACCGTCGATCCGAAGTGGTTCTTCACGGACTTCCGCTATCAGCAGCTTCAGAAGGCCAAGGAAAAGGAACAGATCATTCTCGACCACGACGGTGATCATCCCAAGACCGCCAATGCCGAACTCTTCATCGACCCGATGATGTACGACTACAAGTACGGCACGGTCGGCGCCGTGGCGCTCGACAAGGACGGCAACATTGCCGCGGGCACGTCGACGGGCGGCATGACCAACAAGCGCTTCGGCCGCGTGGGCGACTCGCCCATCATCGGGGCCGGCACCTACGCCAACAACGAAACGGTGGCCGTTTCCTGCACGGGTTCGGGCGAAATGTTCATCCGTACGTCCGCTGCCTACAACGTGCATGCCCACTACAAGCTCCTCGGCCAGGACGTTCAGAAGGCCGGTGACGCCGCCATCGCCGAGGTCGGCGCCATCAAGGGCTCGGGCGGCATGATCATTCTCGACGCCAAGGGCAACTTCGCCTTCCCGATGAACTCCGCCGGCATGTACCGCGGCACCATCAGCAAGGACGGCGTTCCGATGACCGCCATCTTCGCCGATGAAGAACTCAAGAACGTCGACGTCAAGAAGCTCCGCGAGTCGAAATAATTCCAACCGTTGAGAAGAGGACGACGCGATGTTCTTTGCGCCGTCCTTCTCCCGCTTTCCTCGGCTTGAGCCGTTGCCGAGGGAATCGTTCGAAAGCCTGCTTTCCCGGCCGCAAGGAACGGAAAGGCAGGCTTTCTTGTCTGACGCCCCGCCAATCAGACCGTCTGCATCGAACAGTTTGAACCGTTCCGGGACGATGCGCGAGGGTCTTTGCAGTCCGGTTTCGTGGAAAGATCCGGAGTCCGGGCGCTGACGGGGAGCGACGCGTCGGCACGGCCTGCCAAAATGCGGTCGACTTCCGCGACCACGACGTCCGGCGGCATCGTCTGGAGCCTAAACTCCCGGGTCGCTAGCTCACGAAAATCGATCTAAGCGCATCGGGAGTTTTTCTATACCCAGCAGAGTGAACAATGGGGTGGGGCGCGAAATCCGGACTTGTTATTAACACGTCTTTGATTTAGTTTACATATTGCGGTACCATTCCACAACGATGACTGATACTAACTCACTTGATAGCCGAAAGTTTTCACTTTCAGCCCAGAAAACCCTCCGACAACGCGTTATCGAGGCCTATAAGAAATACATGGTCAGCTCCCCGTTTGCAAGTGTTCGGGGGATTTTTTGGGTACAACTCCCCCTGGAGGGCGCGTCCATGCGCGTCCTCCATTCAATACGTGGCGAAGCCACACCACTAAATTTGGCCTTTCGCGGATTCGTGTGGGTAATTCCTGCGCGGAATCGAATCGTCAAACTGTCGTGGAATAGCGCAGGCCGTTAGGCCAAGCATATGCCGCGAAAGCAGATTGACGAGGCGATTCCGCGCAAATAGCCTGTGGTTCGGGGAAAGTAACCTGAAAACCGTGGAATCTACACTCACTCAGATTCGTCGAAGAAGAGCTCGAGGAACATCT
>NZ_KQ968530.1:0-27394 GCF_001578585.1 Sutterella sp. KLE1602 | reverse complement strand
AAGACAGAGGTTTCCGCGCCGAATTTCTATGAAAAGCTGCTCGCGAGCGTCGAGAAGGCCATCGCGCTCGATTGGGAGCGGCGCTCGCACCACACGAGTCACATCGCCGCCATGAAGGACCTCGCCACGCTCACGCCGCGCGAGCGCGAAGTTGCGGGCCTTGTCGCCGAAGGCCTCCTCAACAAGGTGATCGCCGAACGCCTCGGCATTGCGGAAAAGACCGTCCAGATCCACCGCGGGCAGGTCTGCCGCAAGCTCAAGGTCCGCTCCGCAGTCGAGATCTCCCGCATTCTGGATCAGGCCGAAGGCCGCTGAGGCCGGCCCGCATTCTTCCTGCCGTCAGGCGCTGCGGCCCGCCGCAGCAAAGCCCGCCTCGCGGCCGAAGACGACCGACTCGAGCGAAAGGTTTCCGGGCACGCAGCGCATGCCGTGCACGCCGCCCGTGATCTCGCCTGCCGCGAAGAGCCCCTCAACGTGCTCGCCCGAGTCGGTCAGCACGCGCCCGCCCCCGTCGATCCTCACGCCTCCGAGCGTCGCCGATCGACCGAGCGTGACGGGCATCACCAGCATGTCGTTGTCATCGATGCGCACGCGCCAGCTCTTGCCCAGACGGTCTCCGGGCCCTTCGCCGTACGTTCTCACGGCGTCGACGATCGAAGCTCGCGACGGGGCGCCCTCCATGCCCGCCATGTCTTCCGAGCCCGTCACGCGCCTTGCCGTTCCTTCGGCAAGCAGCGCCTCGATCCGGCCGCGGCGAACCTCGGGCAGCCGTGCGACGTCCGAGAAGGAAGCCGCAAGCCACAGCACGTTGCCCGGCGCATCGAGGAGCGCCTCGACGACGGCCTCCCTGTCCTGCTCGTTGACCACGCGTCCACCCGAGGCGTCGACGAGGATGAAACGCAGCGGATGGAAGGGACACACCGCAAAACCCGCGCGGCCGGCCGTGCCCATGGTGAGCGAAAAGTAGTCCGTGCCGACGAGGTAGGCGCCCGCCTTCACCGCTGCCCTGAGGCCGAGCCCCGAGGCGCGTCCCCCGCGCATGTCGAAAAGCGCGCCAAGGCGCCTGTCATGCCTTGCGCAGAGCGCCGCATCGGACGCAAAGCCGCCCGTGGCGAGCACCGTCGCGGGCGCCCTGAGGATGCGGCGCCGTCCGTCCGCATCCTCGGCCGAAACGCCCGTGACGCGTCCCTGCGCATCAAGCACGAGTTCCCTGAAGGTGAGTCCCTGCAGGACCGTCACGCCCGCATCCAGAGCAGCGTTCATCATCGCGAGACGTCCCGCCCTGTAGTCGGAGGCGACGCAAGTTCTCGGATAGACGCCGCCCGGAATCTGGCGGACCTTGTTCTCGAATCCGACGCCGAAGCCCTCGAGCCACTTGAGTGCAATATAGGCTTGATAGCAGAGGATCTTGACGAGCGCGGGATCGGCGCGCCCGCCGCCCGCAGCCAGCGTCTGGCGGTAGAAGAGTTCCGGACTGTCCGTGATGCCCAGGTCGCCCTGACGCTCCGGGTCGACGGCGTTGAAGTAGAGCCTGTCGGTCACGTCGTTCGTGGCGAACAAATCGCTCGAGCTGTCGAAGAGCACGACCCGGGCACGCCTCTGGGCTGCGGCCAGAGCGGCTGAGAGGCCCGCAAGGCCGCAGCCTACGACGATGACGTCCGCGTCCGCCGCAGCGGACGAAAACCCCTGTTGTGCGTCCGTTCTTCTCATGCCGGCACCTCCGAGGCGGCCTCCCGGCCTGCAATGCGTCCGAAGACGTGAACGTCGGCGATCGCGTTGCCGCCGAGACGGCTTGCGCCGTGCACGCCACCCGCGACCTCGCCTGCGGCATAGAGCCGGCCGACGGGCTTCGAATCCCAGTCGAGCACCCGCGCCCTTGCATCGATCGAAACGCCGCCCATGGTGTGATGGCGGCTCATACTGGCCCTGCAGACCCAGAACGGCGGTTTGCGGATTTCATGGATCATGCTCTCGACGCCTCGACCGAAGTCCTCGTCCCTGCCCGACCTCACGAATCCGTTATAGCGGTTCACGGTCTCGACGAAGTTGTTGACCGGAAGCCTCAGCAGCTGCGCCATCTCCTCGAGCGTCTGAGCCCTGTAGACCTCCTGTCGCTCGAGTCCCTCGTGGAGCTCGCGCCTGAAGGACGGCGGATTGCTCTCGAATCCGTCGTGGTCGACGATCACGAAGCCGAAGCGCGAGGGCAACGAAAGGATCGTGTCGCGCAGGATGTCGCGCCTGTCGTCCTCACGCACGAAGCGGCGTCCCTGCTGGTCGACGAAGATGCAGCGCTCGACGAGAATTGCAAAGCGCGCGTAATGGACGTGAAGCGGAATGCACTCGATCCAGTCGCAGCCCGTCAGATAGGCGCCCGCCTCGCGGGCGGCGAGCATCACCTCGCCGGTCGAGCCCGCGGGATTGGTCGTATCAAGGTCTCCGAGCCTCGGATCATGCAGGCGGCAGAGCTCGGCGTTGGCCGAAAACCCGCCCGAAGCCAGCACGACGGCCCGCGAGGCCCTGAGCGTACACCTCGTGCCCGAAGCGTCGCGCCATACGACTCCTGCGGCCGAACCGTCCTCGTTGAGCACGAGGGAGAGGACGGGGCTTGAAGTCAGGATCTCGATGCCGCGGCTTCTGCAGGCGTCGAGCAGCACGTCGATGTAGCTGGAGAGCTTCGGCAGGTGGCTTCTCGGAAAGAGGCCGCCGTAGATCTGCGAGCAGAAGGGCTCGTACTTGACGCCGTAGCCCTCGACCCAGTGGAGCGCGTCGAGCGCCTCCGAGCAGAGGATCCTGACGAGTTCGGGGTCCCCGCGCCCGCGGCCTGAGGCGTTCGTGTCGGCGATGTGCCGCTCGAGCGAATCCTCGATGCCCTGGGCCCGCTGTCTTTCGGGGTCGACCGCATTGAAATAGCCGCATGAAAAGCGCGTGCTTCCGCCCGTGACGCCGAGCTTCTCGAGAATGACGATGCGTCCCTTCGTGCACTCCCTTGCGGCGAGCGCTGCGGAAACGCCCGCGCCGCCGCTTCCCACGATCACGATCTCCGCTTCGCCGTCCCAGCGAAGCCCTGCGGCCCGCACGGGCGGCATGCCCGCCGTGAGGCCTGCGGCCGCCGCGCCCGCAAGAAGCGTGCGGCGGGATAGTGTCGGAAGCCGGGAGAGAGGTTCGGTCATGGGTGTCTGCCTCGAAAAAGGTGCTGCACTCTAGTCTATAAGAACATGCCGTGCCTGCAGTCTCGGGAAAATGCCTACGTGCGGGGCGCGGAGCACGAAACGAAGACGGGCGGCCCGAAGGCCGCCCGCCGTCTCACGCCGAGACTTCAGGAGGAGAGGTTACTTGGCGACTTCCTGACCGCAGATGCGGCCGTTGACAAGGCAGTCGAGGATGGCGCAGGAGCCCAGACGCACGGCGCCGTGGATGCCGCCCGTGGCTTCGCCGGCGGCATAGAGACCCGGAATCGGTTCCTGATCCATGATGTCGAGGACCTGGCCCTTCATGTTGGTGAGCAGACCGCCCATGCAGTGATGGACCTTCGGGCTCGTGATGGCTGCGTACCACGGACCTTCGGTGAGCGGCTTGAACTCGTTGTTGATGTAGCGGCCGAACGGCTTGTCGTTCTTGGTCTTCGCGGATTCGTTCACCTGGGCGAGCGTCTTCTTGAGTTCGTCGAGCGGGATATTGAAGTCCTTGGCGAGGGCTTCGAGCGTGTCGTACTTGCTGACGATGTTCGGTTCGACGAGCTTCTTCATGATGCCCGGACGTGCGGCTTCGAGCTTGTCGGCGCCGTACTGGTTGGCGATGGCGATGGCCTTGAGGCCCTTGGCTTCTTCAGCGAAGATGGCGTCGGCGCGGACCTTGCGGTTTGCAAGCTCGTTGACGAAACGCTGGCCCTTCGTATTGACCCACAGGCCGTATTCAGCCGCAGCGGACTGCGTGAACGTCCAGCCGATGCCCATGCCCTTTTCCTTCGGGTTGGACCACGGACCGCACTGGATCCAGTCGTTCTGGATCTGGGCGCAGCCGATGTTGTAGGTTTCACGCCAGAGTTCGCCCGTGGCGCCCGGCTGGTTCGTCGTGCTGAACTTGTCCGTGAGCTTCGGGTCGTGCATCTGGCGGAACTTGACGTCGGCCGAGAAGCCGCCGTAGCAGAGAACGACGCCCTTCCTGGCGGCGATGAACTTCACCTTGCCGGAGTCTTTCTTCGGGAAGCGATAGCCTTCTCGGACTTCGAGACCGACCACGCGGCCCTTGTCGTCGCGGATGATGTGTTCGACGTAGGCACGCAGGCGGACTTCAACGCCGAGTTCCTTGCACTTGTCGAGTTCCTTGCGCACGATGCCCGAACCGGAGCCGTTCTTCGTGAAGACATAGCGCGGAACGGAGTGGCCGCCTTCCTGACCGATCGCGTCGAGGTTGTATTCGACGCCGAGTTCCTTCACCGTCCATTCATAGTTGGAGAGGGCATGTTCGGCGAGGACGCGAACCTTCGCGGGGTCGTTGAGGTAGGCGCCGGCAACGAGGATGTCCTGAGCGAGCAGGTCGACGGAGTCCTTGATGCCGTGCTTGAGCTGTTGCGGGCAGCCCGTGGCGGTCAGAATGCCGCCATTGATGATGGAGTTGCCGCCCGGGGTCGGCATCTTCTCGAGCACGACGACCTTGGCGCCCGCCTTGCGGGCTTCAATGGCGGCGGCAAGACCGGCAAAGCCGGAGCCGACGACGATCACGTCGACGGTTTCATCCCACTTGGCGGGAACCTTCGAGCGCGGGGCGGCCTGAACGACGGAAGCGGAGGCAAGCGCGGCGGCGCCGACGATGGAGCCCTGCAGGAAGGAACGACGGGACTGGTTGGTCATGATGTACTTCTCCTTATCTTGGTCAAGGAGCGGATGCACCGAGGTCAGCCGGGGCACCGCTTGAGAATCAGTCTAAGGAGGCTCGTCCCGAAACAAAAGAGGATCTTCATCCGAGCTTGAAAACGCCCGAAAACCGCCCGAAACGACTGTCCTTCGGGGCTGGATCCCGTTCAGGGCGTCCGGACGGCATAGGATGAACATCCTATGTTCCTAGGAGGTCCACGCCGTCCGCAGGCGCCGTCGGAGACCTCTCACATCACCGTTTACGCCCGAGGGAGCGCCGCCGCGGCGGCCTCGACGAAGCGCCTGCCCGCCTCGCTCGAGGGGCTGCCCATGCGTGCAGCGTCCATCACCTCGACGATGCGGCCTTCGGAGAGCACGGCGACCCTGTCGCAGAGCCTTGCAACGGCCTTGAGGTCGTGCGAGATGAAGAGCCAGCCGGCATGATCGGGCTTGAGCTCGGCAAGAAGCTCCATGATCTCGTCCTGCACGGAGGCGTCGAGGCTGCTGAGCGCCTCGTCGAAGACGACGAGCGACGGGCCGCCCGCCATGGCGCGCGCGATCGCGACGCGCTGGAGCTCTCCGCCCGAGAGCTGGTGGGGACGGCGCGACGCGTACTCGGCGGGAAGTCCCACGCGCCTGAGAAGGTCCCGCACATCGACGCGGCCGCCCGCAAGCCTCACGGGCTCCTCGATCACGTCCCCGACCGTCCAGACCGGATCGGCCGAGTCAAGATAGTTCTGGAAGACGACGCTCGCCTCGCCCGAACGAAGCTCGGAGCGGTCAGCGCCCCTCACGAGAATGCGGCCCGCCGTCGGCGCCTCGAGCCCGAGGATGAGGCGCGAGAGCGTCGACTTTCCCTCGCCCGAGCCGCCGATGAGTCCGACGACCTCGCCCCTGCGGACCTCAAGGTTCACGCCGCGGAGCACCTCGTGCACGCTCCGCCGCAGGAAGGATCCAGAGGCATAGTACTTCGTGACGCCCTCGATCCGGAGCACGGGCTCAGCTTCCGGCGCACGCTGCGGCTCCTCCGCTGCGGGCGCAGGGCCTGCAGCCAGGGATTCCTGCAGAACGGCGTTCGCACGCCGCCAGGCGAGCGCAAGCCTCTGCGTATAGGGATGCGAGGGGCGCTCGAAGATCTCGCGGCCGCCCTTTTCGACGATTCCGCCCGACATGAGGATCACGAAGCGGTCCGCAAGGCCCGCCGCGAGGCCGAGGTCGTGCGTGACGAGCACGAGCGCCGAGCCCGTCGTCCTCCTCACCTCCTGAAGGCTCGCGAGGACGGCCCTGACGTTGACGACGTCAAGCGCGCTCGTGGGTTCGTCGGCGAGAATCACGTCGGGCCTGAGGATGAGGACGCAGGCGGTCATGACGCGTTGGAGCATCCCGCCCGAAAGCTCGCACGGGAAGGCCCTGAGGATGCGGGCGGGATCGAGCCCGACCGCACGAAGCGCTCTGCTCACGGCCTCATCGGCCTTCGAGCCCGAAAGTCCTGCGGCCGAAGCGGTTTCGCCGAGCTGCACGCCGATCCTCACGAGGGGATCAAAGGCGGTCATCGCCTGCTGGGCCATGTAGAGGATGCGCCTGCCGCGCACTGCGGCGAAGGCGCCCGGCGCGCAGAGCGTCCGGCCCTCGAAGTCCATCGTCCCCGAGACCGTGAAGCCGTGCGGAAGAAGCCCCGCAAGCGCCCTCAGGGTCAGGGACTTCCCTGCGCCCGACTCGCCCACGAGCGCAAGGCACTCGCCCCTGCGCACGTCGAGGTCGAGCCCGTGCAGGATTTCCCTGTCCCAGGAATCACGGACGCGAAGGCCCGCGACACTGAGAATCACGTCGTCTGCGTCCGTCATTCGGTCCTCCTCACGTCGAAGGCGTCGCGAAGCGCGTCGCCGAGGAAGTTGAGCGCCGCCACCACGAGCAGGATCGCGAGGCCGGGCACGAACATCTGTCCCGGATAAAGCGTCATCACGTTCTTCGCGTCCGCGAGCATGGAGCCCCACTCGGGCATGGGCGGCTGTGCGCCGAGGCCAAGGAAGGAGAGCGCCGAGATCATGAGGACGACGCTGCCCGTGTCGATCGTGCCGAGCACGAAGCATTCGCCCGCCGCATTGGGCACGAGGTGTCCGAAGAGCACCTTCATGTTGGAGGCGCCGGTCACACGCGCGAACTGCACGAAGCCGGCCGAATTGAGGTGAAGGATGAGGCCGCGCATCATGCGTGCGTACCAGGGCCACTTGGCGAGCAGGCAGGCGATGAGCACGTTCTCAAGCCCCGGGCCCATCATGCCGACGAGGGCCAGGATGAGCACTTCGCTCGGGAACGACATCCACACGTCGCAAAAGCGCATGATGAGCGCATCGACCCTGCCTCGGGCCGCTGCCGCAGCGCCGCCAGCGATCATGCCGACGCCCGCCGTCACGATCATCGTGAGGAGCGCCGTCACGAAGGTGGTGCGGATGCCCCAGACCATGCGCGAGAGCATGTCGCGGCCGAGAAGATCGGTGCCGAAGGGATGCTCGAGGCTCGGCGGCAGGAACTTCGACGAAATGTCGATGGCCGTCGGATCGGCGAGCGGCAGCAGGGGCGCCGCAAGGCCTGCAGCGAGCACGGCGAGAAGGAAGAGGCCCGACGGGGCGGCCAGCGCCCTGCGCCAGCGGTTCGTCATGCCGCCTCCCCTGCGCCGCCTCTGCGGGCGCGCGGATCAAGCGCTGCCAGCGCAAGGTCCGAAAGCAGATTGAAGAGGATGAAGAACACGGCCATCACGAGCACGTAGGCGATGATCACGGGCAGATCCCTGTTGAAGATGGCGGAGACGCAGAGCCTGCCGATGCCGGGCCAGGCGAAGATGTTCTCGATCACGAAGGTGCCCGCGACGAGCTTCGGAATCGACATGCCGAGTGCGGTGACGGTACCCCTGAGGCTGTTGAGCATCATGTGAAGCGAGATCCGCCCCTCGGAGAGTCCGCGCGCCCTGGCGAACATCACCCAGTCGGACTCGGCCGTCCTCAGCATTTCGGTGCGGATGAGGCGAACGTAAGTGCCGACGTAGGCGAGCGAGAGCGAGACGGCGGGCAGAATCACCGACTCGGGAGTCCTCATGCCGTTCGTCGGAAGCCACCCGAGCGTGAGCGAGAAGAGCCACATCAGAAGGAGCGCGGCCCAGAAGTTGGGCAGCGCCGAGATCGTGAAGAGGACGCTGCGGATCGCCCTGTCGACGGGACCGCCCGCATGCCTTGCGCAGAGCCACCCGCACACCCCGCCCGTCACGAGCACGATCAGAAGGGTCGCGCCCGCGAGCGCCAGCGTGGGCGGGAAGGCTCGCAGGAAGTCGTCCGTCACCTTGTGCCCCGTCACGAAGCTCGTGCCGAGGTCACCCTGCAGCACGCCCGCGAGCCACTCGAAGTAGCGCGTCATGAGAGGGCGGTCGAGCCCGAGTTCATGACGCGTCTGGGCGATGAGCTCGGGCGTGGGCACCATCGCGTTCACGCGGATCGACACCTCGGCGGGATCAGAGGGCGAGAGTTCACCCAGCATGAACGCGATGAAGGTGATGCTCAGAAGCATCGGCACGAGGAGCGCGAGGCGCCGCACGAGCATGCCGCCCATTTATTTGCCCGCCTCCGTGAAGCTCATCTTCTCGAACGGGATCTCGTACTGCGTCACCGCAAAGGAGACGTCCTTGATCCTGTTCGAATAAACGGCCTTCGTGCGCGAATAGGAGACGGGGATGTAGACCGCCGCATCCGTGATGCGCGTGAGCACGTCGCGAACCATGGCGGCGCGCTTCTTCTCGTCGGCCTCGGTCATGAGGGCCGTGATGGTCGCGTCGATGTGCGCCTTGTCGGCAAGCCCGATCTGGGACTGATAGTCGCCGTGCGCGGGAATGCGCCAGGAGGAGAGATAGCTCTGCGGGTCGTACGGCGCGCCCCAGGAGAGCGAGTACTGCAGGTCGAATTCGCCCGTGCGCTGGCGGTCGAGGAAGGCCTGCTTCTCCTCGCCGATCACGCGAAGCTCGACGCCGATCTTGAGCAGGTCGCCCTGCATGGCCTCGGCGATCGTCTTTTCCTGGGCGTTGTTGGAGTTGAAGTAGAAGTCGAGCACGAGCCTTGCGCCGTCCTTCGTGCGGATGCCGTCGGCACCGGCCTTCCAGCCCGCCGCATCAAGAATCTCGACGGCCTTCTTCGGATCATGGCCGCGCTCCTTGAGCGGAACGTCGCAGTAGGGCACGCTCTTCGCAAAGAGCGTCATGGCGGCCGCCTCCGTGCCATTGAGAATGCCGTCGACCACGGCCTGACGGTTGAAGGCGTAGGCCAGCGCCTCGCGCACGCGCACGTCCTTCGTGATCGGGCGCTTCGAGTTGACGAGAATGGCGCGGGAGGCGATCGGCTCGCTCACCGCCGTGTTGAGGCGCTTCTCGTCCGTGAGCTTCTTGAACGCGTCGCCCGTGAGCTGGTCGCCGTCGGCGCCGAAGACGAGGTCGATCTCGCCCTTTTCAAGCGCCATCAGCATGGTCTGCGTGTCGGGCACGACGTTCCAGCGAACGGTGGGTACGATCGGCTTATCACCCCAGTAGCCCTCGTTGCGGCTGAAGAGCGCGTACTGCTGGTCCTTATGTTCGGAGAGCACCCAGGGACCCGTGCCTGCGAGACAGGTCACGCCGTCCTTCGTCCCGCCGTCCTTCATGCAGGCGGGCGAGATGAAGCGGAAAGGGCGCGAGAGCCCGAGCTCGATGAGTGCGGGGAAGTACGGATGCCTGAGATGCAGGCGCCAGGTGTGCTCGTCGACCACTTCGCTCGACTCGATCTCGTTGATCATGTCGAGCCAGGCGTGGCGCGTGCGGTTGGCCATGACGGCATCGATGTTCTTCTTGACGGCGTCGGCCGTAAACGGCGTGCCGTCCGTGAACTTGACGCCGCGGCGCAGATGGAAGGTGTAGGTGCGGCCGTCCCCGGAGATCTCCCAGCGCTCGGCAAGCGCGGGCTGAACCCCTTCGGGCGTATTGAAGACGAGCGGCTCGAAGACCATGGCCTGAGCGGCCATCTCGCCCAGATAAAGATGCGGATTGATGTTGCGGATGTCCTTCATGCTCGCATATTCGAGCACGGTCTTCTTCCGGGCTTCCCCGGGCGCGTCGGATTCTCCGCAGCCCTCAAGCACGAGTGCGCAGGCGACGGCAAGAGCAAGCGTTCGCTTCATGTCATGTTGTCCTTCCGTAAGGAGTGAATGGAGGGGCCCGCGGCCCTCAGAGCCCGTCCCCGTCCCGACATCATACTATTTTGAGAATCTTCATACATCCGCCAACAGAACTAGCAGAGGCGTGCATAAGGATCGGTTTCGCGAAGCCGGCATGATCCCGTCATTGTCCTGAAACGAAAAAAGGAGCACGGTCCCTAAGGCGTGCTCCTTTTTCCCTGTATTCCTCTTGTGCCGGCTCTTGGCGGTCGGTCATCCTGTCCGAGGGGATGGACGCAGGAGGATTACTTCATAGCGGCGAAGTTTTCGCCGGCGATCATGCCGAAGGTCAGGGCGTCGATGACGGCCACCGTGCCGAGACGGGAGGCGCCGTGGACGCCGCCGGTCACTTCACCGCCGGCGTAGAGGCCCTTGATCGGCTTCTGCGTCGTGGCGGAGATGACCTCGGCCTTTTCGTTGATCATGACGCCGCCCATCGTGTGGTGGATCTTCGGGCAGCATTCGATGCCGTAGAACGGGCCCTGGGAGACGGTCAGACCGTTGTTGAAGGAGAGGATGCGGCCGAAGTCCTTGTCTTCGCCGGCCTTGACGAAGCCGTTGAACTTCTTGACTTCTTCGAGGAAGGCGTCCTTCTTGATGCCGAAGTGGTCGGCGAGGGCTTCGAGCGTGTCGAACTTCTTGACCGTGCCCATTTCAAGCGGGAGCTTGACAAAGGACGGGTTGATGGCCTTCACGATGGAGTCGTCGCAGACGGCGATCGGGTAGTTTTCGTCCGTGCCGATGACCTTGAAGAGGGCGTCGGACTTGATCTTGCGGCCGGCGTGTTCGTCCATGAAGCGGCGGCCGGTCTTGCGGTCGACGACGAGGCCGAGGTCCATGCAGGCGTGGTTCGTGAAGTTCACGGAAACGCCGAAGCCCTTTTCACGCGGGTTGCAGTACGGCAGGAACTGGAGCCAACAGAGCTGAACCGGAGCGGCGCCAATGCCAAGGGCCTTGATCAGCACGCCGGCCGTGGCGCCGGGCTGGTTCGTGGAGTCGGTCGTCGGGACGACGCGCGGGTCCTGGATCTGACGGAAGAAGATGTCGCGGGAGAAGCCACCGGCGGCGAGCATGACGCCCTTCGTGGCGCGGACGACGGACTTCTTGCCGGTCTTGTTTTCGAGGTCGTCGGAGACGGCCTTGTTGTTGAAGCGGTAGCCCGTGCGGCAGACGATGCCGGCGACGGAGCCGTCTTCTTCCATGACGAAGTCGTCGAACTTGCAGCGGGTGCGGATCACGACGTTCTTGAGCTTCTTGAGCTCTTCGTGCATCGGACGGATGTAGCCGGAGCCGGTGCCGGCCTTGATTTCATAGGAACGCGGAACCGAGTGGCCGCCTTCGAAGAGCATCTTGTTGGGCACGAATTCGCAGCCGCAGTCGACGACCATCTGGATCGTGTCGTTGCAGCGGTCGGCGATGGTGGAGAGGAGGTTCGTGTGGTTGATGCCGAGACCGTCCTTCAGGCAGTCGGCGATGAAGAGCTCCTTGCTGTCCTTGATGCCCTGGGCCTTCTGGACCGGGTTGACCGGGCAGGCGACGTTGCCGCCGCAGATGGCTGAGTTGCCGCCGACCGTGGACATCTTCTCAATCATGAGGACTTTGAGACCGGCGCGGCCGGCCTTGAGGGCGCAGGCCATGCCGGCAAAGCCGGAGCCGATGATCACGACGTCGAACGTTTCGTCGTACTTGGCAACGGACTTGGCGGGAATGCCGGCGTGCACGGCGGCAGCGGACATCATGGCGGCGGAGGCGGCGACGGCGGACTTGAGGAAGCCGCGGCGGCTGGTATCGATCTGAGTCATTCTGAGGATTCTCCATTCGGATTGGGAACACAACCGGCGGGGCGGATTCTCTCGCTCGCTCCTCGCCGGCGACACCGCTATTCTTCTCCTCCGCCCTCCTTTCGGCTACATACCGCGGTATGGACCTTGCACATACCAAAGTATGCAGGGTTTACCCTTCCCTTTCCCAAACCCCTTGAAAACACACCCTCTCCGGCGGAAAGCCTCCTGTGGACGACACGTTGAAGGAGGGTTTCCCCCAGAGGGCCGCCCCTCCGCTCCCCCGCATCCGCCCCGCAGCAAAAGTCCGGCGAACATCCGCCGCAGTCCCTCCGCACCGATAACAATCACTCTCCTTCAGACGTTTCTTATTGACCAACCGGAAACCCCATACCCGGGTATGCATGAAATACATACTTTGGTAGGTAGGAAACGCCGGCGCGCCTGCATATGATTTGACCCAACGAAAGCGCATCGGACGGACAGCCCGTCCGGAGCTCCAGACTCCGCGCTTCCGGTCTCAGAACCCAGAAAGGAAAACAAAAATGAAGATGACGACGCTGATCCTCGCCTCGCTCTGCGCCGCGACGTTCGCCTTCGGCACCGCTCAGGCTGCCGACCAGAAGTTCGGTGCCGACCGTCATGTCGGCATGGGCCTCTCCTGCGAGACCTGCCACGGTCCGGACAAGGCCAACCCCCAGGAACCCACGATCGACACGTGCAAGCAGTGCCACGACGTCAAGGCCCTCGTTGAAAAGACGAAGGACGTCAAGCCGGCCAACCCGCACATGTCCCCGCACTACCGCGACGAACTTGAATGCACGAACTGCCACATCATGCACGGCGAGACGGAAAACTTCTGCGACCAGTGCCACCAGTTCGGCTACAAGGTTCCGTAATCACCCGAACCGTCATGCAGGTTCTCCCACGCCTTCGGTGAGGATGCTCTCCTCCATATCTCCTGCCTCACCGAAAGCCTCTCCCCCGAAAGCGCTCTCCGGCCGATCACCGGAAGAGCGCTTTTTTCTTCCCCGCGCCCATCTGCATGCCTCATGACATGGCGCAAAGTCTTTGACGCTCCTTTGACGGACGCTTCACGGCGCGTTGACGAGGCCTCACGCGGTTTTGACGCCTCACGCCCGATACTGCGGACATCAAGCAAAAACACGCCGAAGGCATCCGCATGTCCGTCCAAGACCATCTCTGCTCCGCACGCATTCCGACGCCCGTCCTCACGGGCCTTCTCATTCCCGCGTCGCTTCTCATCATCCTCGCCATCGTGCCGCCGCACGCCTTCGACCTCTCCGTCTCGAAGCTCTTCTTCAGCGACGGCTGGCCCTGGCACAGGAACGAAGTCTTCACGACGATCTTCTACCGGCTTCCGAAGCTCGTGCCCGCCATCGTTGCGACGGTGCTTCTCGTCCGTCTCGCCGTCGTGCTCGCCCAGGGCCGCAGGATTCTCGAGGAGGAGGCCTCGAGACGCGCACTCTACGTCGTCATCGCAATGGGCGCCTGTGCCGCCGCAGTCTGGTGGCTCAAGAGCACGACGGGCGTCGCGTGCCCCTGGTCGGTCGAGCCCTTCGGCGGCGCCCTTCCGATGACGGATCCCGCCTTCGGCCTCACGGACGTTCCCGGCCGCTGCTGGCCCTCGGGACACGCGGGCACGGGCTTCGTCTTCATTGCCTTCTACTTTGCGCTCAAGGACGTCCGCCCGCGTGCTGCCGCAGGCGCACTTCTCTTCGCCGTCGCCTTCGGGCTCCTGTGCGGCGCGGTCCGCGTCATGGAAGGCGCGCACTTCGTCTCGCACGTGCTCGTCACGGGCATCGTCGACTGGCTCATCTGCGCGGCGCTCCACGCGCTCATCCTCGAGAACCGCAGCTCGCCCGCCTTAGCAAAGCCGCTCTCCGAAAGGGGCCTCGTCCTCCTGACAGCCTTCTGGTGGACGTTCGTCCTCAACATGCCGTTTCTTGCACGCGCCGCAGACCTCTCCGAGCCGAACTTCGCCTGGAGCATGCGCGAGGCCCTGACGCTCGCGGGCCTCTCCTTCGGCCTTCTCTTCATCTCCATAGCGCTCCTCACGCTCGTCATGGCGCTGCCTCGTCCCGTGCGCCGCGCCGTTCTCGTGCTCCTGAGCCTGACCGGCGCGATCTTCTTCGCGGGCACGCTCGTCTACGGCATTGCGTTCGACCCGAACATGGCCCGCAACGTCATCTCCACCGACGTACACGAGGCCTCAGCCTATTTCTCCGCACGCACGCTCCTGCTCGCTCTGGCCGCAGGCCTTCCGCCCGTCCTCGCTGCCTCCGCGGCCGACATGACGCCCGCCGGCCTCAGGCCGGCCGCCGTGCGTGGCGGCGTCGCCATCCTTGCACTCGCCGCAGGTGCAGGCGCGCTCTTCACGCAGATGAACACGCTTGCGGCCGTCATGCGAAACGACAAGGCGCTGCGCTACCTCATCACGCCCGTCAACGTCCCCTACAGCCTCGCCGCCACGCTCGCAAGGGACGCCTCGCCCGATGCGGCCCAAAAGCGCATCGTCGATCCGAAGCCCGAGTTCTCCGTCAGGCTCAGCCGTCCCGCCGTCCTTCTCGTCGTCATCGGCGAGACCACCCGCTCGGCGAGCTGGGGGCTCGCAGGCTACGCCCGCGACACCACGCCCGCGCTTCGCGCCGAAGGCGTGATCAGCCATCCGTCCGTCACGGCCTGCGGCTCGAGCACCGATGTTTCGCTTCCCTGCATGCTGAGCAGGATCGGCCGCTCCGACTACGACCGCAGCCGCATCATCGGCGAGGAGGCTCTGCCGTCGCTCCTCGCCCGTGCGGGCGCGCACGTCGTCTGGGTCGACAACCAGAGCGGCTGCAAGGGCACGTGTGCGGGCACCGAGGTGCGAAGCCCCGACCCGAAGAGCGCCGCCTGCGCCTCGGGCCGGTGCTTTGACGGCGTCCTTCTCGACGAGCTCGACGCCGACCTCGCGAACCTTCCCGCCGACCGTCCGACGGTGCTCTTCTACCACATGTTCGGCGAGCACGGCCCGCGCTACCACGAGGACTCGCCCGCGCACGCCAAGGTCTGGACGCCCGAATGCACCGACGCAGACCTCGGCGCCTGCACGAAGGAGAGCATCATCAACGCCTACGACAACGCCGTGCGCTACACCGACGGCGTGCTGGCGGGCCTCGTGAAAAGGCTCAAGGCCCGAACGGACATCGACGCGGGCTTCGTCTACGTCTCCGACCACGGCGAGAGCCTCGGCGAAGGCGGCCTCTACCTGCACGGCGCCCCGTACTTCATGGCGCCGTCCGAGCAGATCCGCGTGCCGATGGTCATGTGGCTCTCGAAGGACTGGAGCCGCACCTTCGGGTTTGATGCGGCGAATCTTGCCCGCGAGCCTGCGGGCGGCGTCACGCACGAGCACCTCTACTCGACCGTGCTCGGCATGCTCGGCGTGCAGTCGACGACCCGACGCCCCAGATGGGACCTGACGGACAATCGGTCGAGCGCCGCACAATGACGCGCGCAGGCTGCAAGGCGTAACATCCCTGCAGGAAGACTAATCAGAAAAGAAGCACTCTCATGAGCATCCGCATTCTCGTCGTCGACGACAATCCCGACATCCTTGCCAACGTCCGCGACTTCCTTTCCATGAAGGACGGCTGGGCGCCCGAGACGGCCTCCACGGGGCGCGAGGCCCTCGAGCGCATCGACCGCTCGACCTTCGACCTCGTCATCCTCGACGTGGGGCTGCCCGACACCGACGGCATGACGCTCACCCGAAGGCTTCGCGCCTCGGGCTTCACCGCGCCGATCCTCATGCTCACGGCGCGCGACACGATCGACGACCGCGTCGAGGGGCTCACGAGCGGCGCAGACGACTATCTGATCAAGCCCTTCTCGCTTCGCGAGCTCGCCGCCCGCGTCGAGGCCCTGCTGCGCCGAAGCGGCGCGAATCCGGCGGGGCGCCTCACTGCGGGCCCGCTCTCGCTTGACCTCAAAACGCTTCGCGTCGAGCGCGAAGGCCGTGACATCAGGCTCAACCCGACCTGCCTGCAGCTCCTTCGCGAGCTCATGCAGCAGAGTCCCGGCATCGTCTCGCGCCGTCGACTCGAGGCGGTCCTCTGGCAGGGCGAGCCGCCCGCCTCCGACAGCCTGCGCTCGAACCTTTATCTTCTGCGCCAGGCGGTCGACAAGCCGTTCGACCATCCGCTCATCCACACGCATCCTGGCCTCGGCTGGTCCGTTGCCGATCTTCCCGACTCCGTCTCCTGAAACGCCGCCATGCCCGTCCGACATTCGCCTCCGCGCAGCCTGGCCCAGCGCATCATGCTGAGCTTCGCGCTCCTCGTCACCTTCGTGGCTGGGTTCTACGCATTCGCGCTCTACCAGTCGATCGAATTCACCGAGCAGCAGCTCATCTCGGGCATCCTCAGGGACGAGGTCGCCAGGGCGGTCGACACGCTTGAGCGCGGCGAGACGCCGAGGCTCCCCGAGGACACCCGGCTCTACGGCGCGCCTCCCCTTGAGGCGCCTCCGCCCGCCATGCGCGGCCTGCCCGAAGGCTTCGGAGAACTTTCGAACAACGGCGACTTCTTCGTCCATACAGGCGCCTGGCGCGGTGAGCCGCTCGTGCTCACGCGCGATCAGCTCGGCTTCGAGGACACGGAACGCGTCTTCAGGCGGATCACGCTCTTTTCCGTTCTCGCCGTCTTCTTCCTCGGCCTTCTCGCGGGCTGGATCCTTGCGCGCAACATCATGAAGCCCGTAAAGACGCTCTCCGACGAGGTGAGAAAGGCCAGCGCTGCCCGCACCTACGAGCCGCTTTCGGTCGAGCTCACCAACGACGAGGTGGGCGAACTCGCCCGCATCTGCGACGGCGCCATGAAGAGGCTCCACGAGGCCCTGCAGCGCGAGAAGGCCTTCACGGGCGACGTGAGCCACGAACTCAGGACGCCGCTCACCGTGATCGAGACGAGCGCCGAGCTTCTCTCAATGACGCCGCTCTCGCCCGCTCAGGCGAAGCAGGTCGAGCGCATCACGCGCTCTGCGGGCGACATGCGCGAGCTGATGTCGCTCTTTCTCTCCTTCGCCCGCCTCTCGAACGAGACGACGGGCCCCGAGCCCGACTCCGCCGCGGGCATTCTCAAGGCCGTCGCCGACACATGGGAGCCGTTTGCGGCCGAAAAGGGCCTCGCGCTCGTGCTTCGCCGCGAGGCCGAGTGCCCCGGCGCCTACTCGCCCGTCATGCTCGGCACCGTCGCCAACAACCTCGTGAAGAACGCCGTCGCCTACACCGAAAGCGGCGTGGTCACGATCACGGAAACGTCCGAGGGCTTCATTGTCTCCGACTCGGGACCGGGACTCGCCGGCGACGAGGCCGCCCGCATCTTCGAGCACGGCGTGCGCGGCAGTGCAGCCGTCGCCGACGGCTCGGGCGCCGGACTCGGCCTTTCGATCGTCTCGCGCATCTGCCGCCGCTCGGGCTGGACGGTAACGGCGGGCAAGGCCCCTGAAGGCGGCGCCGCCTTCACGGTCACAATGACGAAGGCGGTCGACGCACGACGCGCCGACCGCCTTTGAGAAAACGTCTTTGAGAAAAGACTCAACTGGTCTCAGTGCTTGTGATGCAGATTGAGGGGCTCGCCCTTGCGTTCGACAGGCTTCGTCTTTCGCACCGACGTCCAGCACACGAGTGAACCGAGCACGACGAGCGCGACGCCCTGCCAGAACGTGGCGCTCAGATCCGACCCGATGTAGAAGGAGGCGAAGACGCAGGAGAGGACGGGCGTAAAGTAGGAGCCGATTCCCAGAAGCGTCATGTTGCCGTACTGCATGCCGTAGGTCCAGACGCCGTAGCCCAGTCCCGTCGCGGCCGCGCCGAGGAAGACGCCGAGCCAACCGGGATGCATCCACTCGCCGGGCGGCGTGGGCGTAAGCAGCCAGATGAGCCCGAAGATCAGCATGTCGTTGAAGAAGATGATGACCACGGGATTGTGCCCGCCCGACCAGGCCCTGGTCATCGAGCCGTAGCCCGCCCAGAGCACGGCGCCCACGAGGGCGATCGTGTAGCTCCACGGATTCTTCATCCAGTTGGCCGCAAAGTGCATCGGATTGAATCCGTCCTCGCCGCCGAGCACCACCATGACGCCCAGCAGGCTCAGCAGCACGCCCGGCACGATCCACCACCTCGCCCGCTCGCCGTTGAAGAGCACCGCGAAGACGATCGTCAGGCAGGGCCACAGATAGTTAACCATGCCGACCTGCATGGTCTGCGTGGCGTCCTCGGCCATCGATAGCGAGAAGATGAAGCAGATGGCGCAGACGTTTGCGGCGCCCACGCCCAGAAGCAGGTACTTGAGGGAGAAGGCCCGCAAATGCGGGCGTCCGAAGATGAGAAGAAGCAGAAGACAGGCCGCGGCGTACATCACCGTGAAGCCCGGGCCTCGCCCGAAGTCCTCGGCGATGCCGCGGCAGATCCCGACGCTCATGCCCCAGAGGACGGGTGCGAGAAGACCGACTGCAGTTGCGCGTGTTGATGCGTCCATTTGCGAAAAAGGCCCGCCGCTTGAATGTTCGCGGCGGACCTGAGTGAGGTCAGTTGCGGTTGTTGCTCAGGACATTATGCCCGATGTTCATTCCTCAAAGGCGCCCTTGACGATCACTTCGCCGGCGCGCATGCACTGGACGCCGCCCATGAAGACGTCGGTGATCTCGTGTTCGGCGTTGAGGATGAGCAGGTCGGCGTCGGCGCCGACCTCGATGACGCCCTTACCTTCGAGCGTGAGCGCTTCGGCGACGGTGCGGGTCATCGGCAGCAGTGCGGTCGTCAGGTCGTGGCGGCGCGCAAGTTCCTGAACGGTCTCGATGTTGCACATGATGGAGCCGACGCCGAGGCCGACCATTTCGCCCGCCTCGTTGAAGCGCGGCATGGAGCCGTGGCCGTCGGAGCTCATCGTGATGCGGTTGACGGGCACGCCGTTTTCGACGGCCATGTCATAGGCGTCGGCCGCGCAGCCCATGTAGTTGCCGCCGCCCGTGGTGATGTCGATCCAGCCGCCCTGCTTCGCGAAACCCATCGCGCGTTCGAAGACGGCGGGATGACGGGCGACGTGCGTCGGACGGATGTGCTTGATCGGCAGGCCGGAGGCGACGATGCCGTCAAAGATGTCGAAGGACGACGTGTAGTCGCCGAGATGAACGTGCACGAAGCCAGTCTTGCCCGTGAGCATGCCCGCGACGCGGACGTCGGCGACGATCGAGCGGACCTCCTCCATCGACGGGAAGGAGCAGCGGTGATCGCCCAGGGCGATCTTGACGCCGAGCACTTCGGGAATGGCGAAGAGTTCGGTCTTGACGGAATCCGTGATCGTCGTGACGGGGTAAGAGTAGTTGCTCGTCCACATCCAGCCCGAGGCGCCTTCCTGCTTGAGGCCGCGCACCTTGGCGAGGAGGTTCTCGATCGAGCGGGACATGCTGTCCGTGCCCGAGACGCCGAGGAAGGTCGTCACGCCGGCCTTGACGAGCTCGGAGAAGACGAGCTCGGGGCAGCGGCTCTTCCAGCCGCCTTCACCGCCGCCGCCCGTGACGTGGATGTGCTGGTCGATGAGACCCGGGGTCACGATGGCACCACAGGCGTCGATCGTCTCGAGGCCGGGGACGGAAAGGCCCTCAAGGCTCTCCTCCATGGCGACGATCCTGCCGCCTGCGATGAAGATGTCGCGACGGCCGAGCTTTTCGGGGGCGAAGACTTCGGCGTTCTTGATGAGGATGGGACGGGTCATGCTTTCTCCTTTGGTCCTGCCCGCGGCCAGAAGTAAAAGGGATGGGACCGCGCGCGCAATGAGGCAATTCTACCTGCTCGACGCCTGCAGGAAGCCCCATGCCCGAACGCCTGAAAACCCTCGGGTGTTTACCCTTACCCGTAGGTGTGCTTCGAACGAGGAGACAGATAGAGATACAGGACGGCGCCCGCCGTAAGGACGACGGAGACGGCGAGGCGGGAGACGTCGCCCGTGCCCGCCTGCAGCATCCAGGCCTCGGCGACGGGGCCTGAGGCCAGGCACCCGAGCGAGGCTTCAAGACGAACGGAGGGCGTGCGGCCCGAAAGCAGGCGGAGCATCGCCCAGACAATGCCTGCGAAGCTCAGGATTCCCGGCAGCCCCGTCCTGATCCAGAAGCCCTCGGGCACCGCGCCCATGACGGCCGAGACCATGAGGCTGAACCCCGTCGCATTGAAGAGGACGGCGGCGGCCATGAAGCCCACGAGCACGATGAGGCCGCCCTCGACGCCCGAGGGCTCGCGCTCGTGCGCAGGCGGAAACTGACGGCTCCACTTCCAGAAGGAGTGGATCACCATCAGGAAGACCAGAAGGAGCATCAGGCTCCCGATCACGGGCTTCATCAGCGCTCCCCGACGGCGGAGCCGCCGCGCGAGAGCGCAAGCCTGCGGCCCGAGGCGGTGCCGTAGGTAAGTGCGGGACGATTGGAGAAGAGAAGATAGAGGGTCACGACCACCGTGAGGAAGAGGAGCCCCGTGGGCTCGCCCGCAAGCTCGATCGGAAGGCCGAGGTAGATCGTGCGCAGGACGGCGACGAGCGGGCCGCCGAGCCAGGCGCAGACGACGGCGGCGCCCAGGGCGACGGACGAGCGGCCGAAGACGAGCGCACCGATCGCGATCAGCAGGAAGAACGAGGCGGCAAAGTCCGGAATGAGCGTCTGCGCGACGGGCCAGAGATAGTCGGTGCTCATCGAGATGACGCGCGCGGCCTCGCCCGCGGCGCGGCCGAAGTGATAGAGCGCGTTGACGGCCTCGACGATGAGAAGCACGATCGTGAAGAGCAGCAGGCCGCCGACCCCGCTCGGAATGCCCGGTACCTGATAGACGGGCGGGACGGCGCGAGCGATACGGCGGATGGCCCAGACGGGCACGAGAACGGCGATCGCACAGAGCGCGATCATCAGCATGACCTGCATGCCGGAAAAGTGGACCACGGTGGTTTCCATCAGGTTTTCGACTCCAGAAAAGAGGCTCCTCAAGCGGAGCACAGCGGAGGCATTCTACACAAGGACATTCGTCCGAACTGCCTTCCTCACAGGGCGTTCAAAGGTTTTTGCTTTTTTCTCAGGACACGTCCGGGCCGTCGTCTGCGGCGTCAGGATGCGAAAGGCGCTCAAGCAGGCCGCAGGGCTCGCCCTCGGCGTGGCGCCCGCAGCAGGCGCCCGCAAGCGAGCAGAGCTGCTCGCGCAGCCGCCTGAGCTCCGCCATGCGCGCCTCAACCGCCTCGAGGTGCCCGTGGATCATCACGTGCGCGCGGTCGGCCCCCTCGGGACTCCCGTCCTCAATGCTCTCGAGCAGCGAGCGGATCTCGTCGAGACTGATGTCGAGCGTGCGGCAGTGCCTGATGAACTCGAGCCTGCCGACATGGACCTCGCCGTAGTCGCGGTAGTTGTTCGCAAAACGCCTGGGCGCGGGCAGAAGTCCCATCCGCTCGTAGTAGCGGATCGTCTCCGCCGTGTGCAGCGTGCGCCTGGCCAGTTCGCCGATCTTCATGACTCGTCCCTGAAAAAATAATGCTGATTCGCATTATCGCAAAAAAACGCTTGACCTTGTAGCGACTTCAGGGTGTGTAATGCCATCCATCAGTAATTCACGACGGACCTCGTCCGCAGAACAATCATGTCCACTCTGATCATCTCCATCTCCGCCATGTGCTGCCCCGCCGAGGGCGGTCCCGTCGAGCAGGTCCTCAGGGCCGCTCCGGGCGTGGCGGACGTCACGCTCGACTACTCCACCCGCACGGCCAGGGTCACGGGCGACAGGATCTCGGGCGAAGCCCTGCTTGAGGCGCTCCTCTCCATCGGCATGCTCGGCGAACTTGTCGTCACGGGCGCAAGGCGCATCGTGCTCTCCGTCCCCGAAATGGACTGCCCCGTCGAGGCGGACAAGATTCAGAAGGCCTTTGCGGCCGCAGGGATCACGGGCGCGGACTTCAACGTGATGACCCGCACCGTCACGCTCTCGGGCGACGACGATCTCGAGGCCGCCGCAGTGCGCGCCGTCGAATCCTGCGGCTACACGGCAAAGGCCGCAGCCTCGGGCCCCAGGACGATCGAAAGCGCGCCGATTCCCTGGGCGCTCTACATCACCGCCCTCTTCGTCGCCTTCATGTCCGAAGCGGTCGAGCTTGTGAGTGAATACTCGCCCGGACTCATCCCGCTCGAGCACGGCACGATCGACCTCATCACGCTCGCACTTGCCGTCGTCGCTATCCTGATGGCGGGGCTCGAGGTCTTCAAAAACGGCGTTCTGGCGCTCGTTCACCGCAACCTCAACATGAACGCCCTGATGGCGGTGGCCGTCGTGGGCGGCGTGCTCATCGGCGCCTGGCCCGAAGCCGCCATGGTGATGGTGCTCTTCCAGATTTCAGAGTCGATCGAGCAGCTCTCGATGACGAAGGCCCGCCGCTCCATCCGAGACCTGATGAGCGCCGCCCCCGAGACGGCCGAGGTCAAGGACGGCCGCAGCTGGCGCAGGGTCCCCTCGTCCGATGTGGGCGCGGGCGCCGTCGTGCGCGTGGGACCGGGCGACCGCGTGCCGCTTGACGGCAGGATCGTCAGGGGCGCGACCGCGCTCGACCAGTCCATGGTGACGGGCGAAGGCATGCCCGCCGAGAAGTCCGAGGGCGACAACGTCTGGTCGGGCACGGTGAACCTCACCTCCACGATCGAGGTGATGGTGACTGCGGCTGCGAGCGAGAGCCTCTCGGCCCGCATCATCGACGCCGTCGAGAACGCCCAAGCCTCGAAGTCTCCCGTGCAGCGCTTCGTCGACCGCTTTGCAGCCGTCTATACGCCGATCGTCTTCTTCATCGCGGCCGCCGTCGCAATCGTGCCTGGCCTCGTGACGGGCGAGTGGAGCACGTGGATCTACCGCGCGCTCTGCCTGCTCGTCATCTCCTGCCCCTGCGCGCTCGTGATCTCGACGCCCGTAACCGTCGTCTCTGCGCTCGCCACGGCCACGCGCTGCGGCCTGCTCATCAAGGGCGGACTCTATCTTGAGGAGGCGCGCAAGCTCGTCAACATCGGCCTCGACAAGACCGGCACGCTCACGAAGGGCGAGCCCGCCGTCGCAGGCGTGAAGTACCTCGCCACCTTCGACGAAAGGCTCACGGGCGCGATGGCCGCCAGCCTCGCCGCCATGAACAAGCATCCGCTCTCCCAGGCCATCGCACGCTGGGCGCATGAAAGGCACCTGCCCGTCTATCAGGTCGAGGGCTTCACGGCCATCCCGGGCGCAGGCGTCGAGGGCCGCATCGAGCGCGGCATGGTGAGGCTCGTCAACCTGCGCTGGCTCGAGGAACAGGGCCTTGCCGACGAGGAGGTCCGCCGCACGTTCGCGCACTATACGAACGAGGGCATGTCCGCCGTCGCCGTCGCCGACGCCTTCGGCGTGCAGGCGGTCTTCGGACTCGCCGACGTCGTGAAGGAGGACACGGTCGAGGGCCTGCGTCAGCTCGCCTCCATGGGCATCCGCCCGTGGCTCCTCACAGGCGACAACGAGGCAGCCGCCCGCGCGCTCGCCGAAAAGGTCGGTCTCAAGGGCGTCAGGGCGGACCTGTTGCCCGAGGACAAGCTCAAGGCCATCGAGGAGCTTCAGAAGAGCGGCCTCACCGCTATGGCGGGCGACGGCATCAACGACGCCCCCGCGCTTGCCCGAGCCGACATCGGCATCGCCATGGGCGTGCGCGGCACGGACAGCGCCATCGAGGCTGCCCACATTGCCGTGATGGACGACAGGATCTCGTCGATCGCAACGCTCGTGCGCCTCTCCCGCATCACCCACGGCGTGCTCGTCGAGAACATCGCCTTCGCCATCGGCGTCAAGATCATCTTCGCGCTCCTCGCGCTCACGGGCAACGCCACCATGTGGATGGCCGTCTTCGCCGACACGGGCACCTGCCTGATCGTGGTCGCCAACGCCATGCGCATGCTGCGCATGAAGCCGAGGCTCGACCGCATGGCCGAGGAGGCCCGCAGGGCCGCCTGACGCGGCCCCCGCACGCATCCGGCTTCAAATTCCCGGAGGCGCCACGTCCAACAGGAAGCCGCCGCCGAGTCCTGAGGATCAAGGAGACCGCGGCCCTCTCAAACGACAAGCGCCCGTCGGCATCGGACCAAAACGGGCGCTCTTCATAGCTTCGGGAAGCGGCGGGGTGCTCAGCGGTCGCAGGTCCAGCCGTTTTCGCGGTCTCGGGCCTTGATCTGGAGCTTGTCCTTGTACATGGCCGAGTCGTCGCGCTTCTGCGTGTCGGAAAGCTCGCGGTCCTGAGCGCCGTCGAAGGAGGCCCAGCCCATGGCGAGGGAGACGGGCACCTCGACCGCCTTGCCGAAGGGCTCGAAGGCGGTCTTCACGCGGCGGGCGAGGTCGGCCGCGTCGGCGTCCCTCGAGACGAAAAGCACGACGCCGAGCAGGATCGAAACCTGCCGGTCGACTCACGAGAAAATGGGGCGGGACATGGAAGGAAGTGCGCGGTTTTATGTTTATTTTTTCGTTGATCGGCCGTTCTTTCCTTCCGGCATCAATGCTGTCCGAAAGTTGACGGCGCAACAGAGGCTTTCCGGGGTGAAGAGCCTCATTTTTGTCGGTCTAACATTATAGCGGCCGCACGGGCGCCTGTATTTAGCGTTTCCAATCGAAAACGCTCTCGGCGAGCAGCTTTCCGACGCGCTATCCTTGTATGGACACCCACCATTTCCAATCGCCCGCCATGACCGATCCCACAAGGCTTGAACCCAGAAACGGCGACTTCGTCGCCTACGTCGAGGCGCTCCAGGAGGAGTCGCTCGAGGCGCTTCGCCGCGCCAATCAGGCTGCAATCGCAAATCCCCTGCAGGTGCCCGACGCCTCCGAGGGCGGGGCCGACCTGGGCAGGATCGCGGCCGAAATGCAACGCAGGGCCCGCGCCGAGCGCGGGGACGAGGCAACGCATGATGCCGCGCAGGCGGACATGCTGCGAAGGACGAAGAAATCCGTGGCGGAGAGCTTCCGCCGCATGGGCGGCGCAACCCGCGGAAGCACCCGGGCGCCCGCTCCTCAGCCTCAGCCTCACTCTCCCGCCCCGGCACCCGCCGCAGGGCGCGCTCCTCAGGCGCGCAGACGGGGCGTGCCGCTCGGCTTCATCGGCTCCGCCTGCATCATGATCGGCTTCTTCATGACCTTCGCTGCCATGGCGGAGGGACGCGAGAATCTCGCCGGCCCCTTCATCTTTCTGATGATCGTGGGCGGGCTCATCGGCCGCATCGCGAAATCCCGCAGGTAGCTCAGCGGCCCGCCTTCCTGGCTTCGGCCCTGCAGCGCTCGTAGGACTCGCTCCCGAGCCCCTTCACCTTGTCGACGGGATAGCGGGCGGCGCTCTTGGCGAGCTTCGCCCTCACGATTTCGTCCATCGAAAGTCCGGCCCTGTCGGCGAGCATCACCGCATAGATCAGTACGTCGGCGAGCTCGTCGGCCAGTTCGCCGCGCTTCTCCCCGCGTTCCAGATCGGTGCCCGACCACTGGAAGACCTCGAGCAGCTCGCCCGCCTCGATCGCGACCGACATCGCGAGGTCCTTGGGATTGTGATACGGAAGCCATCGGCGGTCGTCCCTGAAGGCGAGGATTTCGGCCGCGGTGGCCTCGGAAATGCCCCTGAGAGGCACGGTTTCGGATGTTTCGGCGGTTTCGGCCTGCATGGCGATGCTCCCTGAAGAAAAACGGAAGAACTCAAGACAAAATGAAAGCCCGGAGGCTGAGCGCCTTCGGGCTTTTGAGTCTCAAGCGAGGATCAGTGCTCGAGCACGAGAAGGGCCAAGACCTCGTTCCTTTCGTTGAGCCTCACGGCATAGCGACGCGGGCGGCCCTGAAGGATCAGGTAGCGGTCGATCGCGGCCTGCAGGCGCTCGACGTCGGCCTTGAGGCGCTCGACGGACTCGTCGTGGGCGCGGCCGAGCTCGTCGGCGTCGCGCTTGACCTGGCCCGCGATGTCCATGGCGGGGGCGTTCATGCCGCGGCCCTGGACCTCGAGCGCGTCGTAGACGATGTGGCGCGCCTTGTCGAGGAGCGAGTGGACGTCGGGGAAGTGCTCGACGTTGCGGCGGATGTGCGCGGAGCAGTGCATGCCGTGGATGTAGTTGTCGCCCGAGATCACGCGGATGACGGCGAGCGTGCGCAGGAAGAGCACGGAGAGCTCGCGCTCGAGCATGTGCGGAATGCTGCTCGTGAGCGCCACGTCGGCCTCCTCGGGCGTCTTCATGTTCTTTTCAAGGATGGCGAGGCTCTCGTCGATGCGGCGGTTGATGGCGTACATGTCCTTCGCGAGGACGTCGGTGCGCTCCGTGCGCATGAGGGCCTGGCCCTCGCCCGCGCCGAGGCGGCGGACGTCGCGCACCAGGTCGAAGAGCTTGTCCCAGTAGTCGCCCCACTTCATCGCATCGAGCGCGGGCACAAGAAGCTTCACGCGCGGCAGAAGATTGCGGATGCCGTTGAGCTCGTACTCGAGCAGGTCGTCGAGCTCGTGCTTCTTGTCGGTCGGGTCGACCATCATCCAGAGCTGCGTGACGTGCGGGAAGCCGCCCACGCCGAAGTCCTCGACCGCCATCGGATCACCGAGCGGCTCGCAGCCGTTGGCGAGCGCGATGATCTGCAGGTCGTTGGAGGTGGCGTTCGGATGCGGCATGAAGCCCGAGCGGAGCTGCTCGACGATCATCGTCGAGAAGTTGAGGGAGAAGACGTCCTTCGAGAGGCCGTCGCCCGGCACGATGTCGAGCGTGCGGCAGCGGGCAAAGAGGCCCTTGAGGGCCTTGAGCTGCTCGGCTTCGGCGGGAAGCTCCCTGTAGTAGGGCTCGTCCAGCTCGAGGGCTCGCTGAATGAAGAGGTCGGCCGCGGTCACGCTGTTCTCAAGCGTCGTGAGCGCGAGCATCGATGGACGGTGAACGCCGTGCTGGGGCTTGCGCACCTCGGGGGCGGGAGCGGGCGCCTTGGGCGCGGGCGAGGCCTTGACGGGGCGGGCGGCCACCTTGTCGACGTTCCTGCGGGTGCGCGCGGGCGCGCGGCGGCGCATGGCCTGCCAGGCGGCACCGCCGCCGAAGCCTGCGGCGCAAGCCGCGATCAAAAGCCAGGTGAGGATTTCGCTGTCCATAGAATTGCCACGAGGGAACATCCGACTTCAGTCGGGTGAGGAATCGCGGCTTACTCCTTTCGTAGTTCAGTCAAAAAAGTTTTGCGTGTTTCGAGAAGACTCAGTTTTTTGCAATTGATGTCTGTCCCGATCACAGTTTTGTCAAGGCGACGAATGTTGAATGTGCCTCTAACGCGTCGCCCGAAAACAAAACCAATCTGTCCGCCGATTCGCACCTTGTCGAATAGGCGGAACCCCTTGACGAGGAATGGCGCCTGATTGAGTTTTCGCACTCCGCCTTTGAGAATCGAACACCTGTGTATCTGTCGGTTGTGCTTTCGCGTCTGTTGCTGGAAGAGGAAATCTCCTCTTCGCAACGCTTTCA
>NZ_KQ968529.1:0-9311 GCF_001578585.1 Sutterella sp. KLE1602 | reverse complement strand
CGAGACCTTCGGTGTCACCGAAGTAGTGAGACCAGCCGAGGTCGGCCTTCAGAGCGACAGGCATGTTGCCCATGGCAAACGGCACCGAGGTGCGAACACCGAGCGTAGCGATCTGGATGTCGTCCTTGATTTCGTCGGTCTTGAAGCTGTGGCCGAGCGCATTGTCGGTCGCGGCATCCGTTTCGACGCGAGCCCAGGTGAAGCCGACGTACGGGGAGACCTTCGCAACGCTCAGGTCGAAGTTGTACGCACCTTCAACGAAGCCCTGAAGGACGGAAGCATTTTCGCTGTGCTGGTTGGCAACGCCACCGAGGAAGCGCGTCGTGTCACGGTCCTGATCAGTGTAGGCGACGCCGTAGGTCATCGTCACGTTGCCGATGTCGGTAAGACCGTAGACACCGAAGTGCTTGTCCTCACCGTCGATCTTGTTGAGGCCGGACTTGTAATCCGTCGTACCGTAGCCGAAGAAGGCGCCGAACTTGGTGTTGTCAAGGACAAGAGCTTCAGCACCGAGGAAGCCGGCGCGGAAGTCGACGTCCATGGTGTCAAGGTTACCTTCGGCTTCGCCCCAGTGACCGATGCCGGCTGCCCAGATGCGGGCGCGACCGTTGTCAACTTCGGCGGAGCGACCTTCACCCATGCCTCGGGCCTGATCCATGACCGTGCGGGACACGGCGGTGGCATTCATCACGAGGGCATTGCGGGCCGTTGCATAGAAGTCATCGTCAAGGGTCGACAAAATTTCCTTGACCTGCTTTTCGTTGGCGGCCGTCAGAACGTCACCCGTGAGAGCGTTGCCGGAAGCGGCGATCGCAGATGCAATCTTCTTCTGATTTTCGGTATCGGCGAACGATTCCATCGTCACGCCTTCCTTCTTCTTCATGGAGACGGAGATCTTCTTGTCCTCGACCTTGACGTCTTCCTTGGCCAGATCAAAGAAGAGCGAGTCCGTCTTCAGAACGTCGTGAGTAACGCCAGTAAGCGTACCTTCCTTGATTTCAAAGGTGCCGGAAACCGCATCCTTTTCACCGTTGTAGACGCTCACAAGGCTGGAACGATCAGCACCGGCGAGACCCACCGTGACCTTCTTATTCTTCGCAAAGTTAACAGCCTTGACAGCCACGTTGGAAGCGGCATCGATGTAGAGAGAACCATTCTCGCCAACATTGATCGTGAGAAGATCCGCATCCGTCGCCTTGCTCTCGATGAGACCCTTCATGGTGAACTGGTCGTCGTAAGAGGAAAGGACGCCGAAGCTGCCACCCTCAACTTCAACGGTGTTGTTTTCGCCGATGGATTCCGTAAAGGCGAGGAGCGTGCCGCCCTTGACCGTGGTAGTACCCTTGTACTCGTTCTTACCGGTCATGACGAGTGTACCGGCACCATCCTTGATCAGAGAACCCTTGTAACCTGCAAAGTCATTCGCCTGCTTCTTTTCGATTTCAGCCTTTCGCAGTTCGAAGTATTCCTGACGCCACTTCTTTGCGTCGCTTTCAGAAATGATGTGATCCTTCTTGTCATCAGTGCCGTTCAGAACGATGAACTTGTCACCAAGAACCAATTCAGACTTCAGATTCTTATCATAGTCGGCCAGCCATGCCTTTTCTTCTTCCATGCGCTGGTCGAGAGCGACATTGGTGATATTGTTGGTCCAAACGTCAAGACTGGTGTTGGCCATGTTGTAATTGAACTCGCCAAGGAACTGGCCCGGGCCATACATGCCCTTGTCCAGATCAGGAACACCCCAACCCATACGATCGGAAACCTGACCGTCCGCCGGCTTCGTTCCGTCAACATTGTTCCAGCCTTCCATGGGCGAACCATCGGGATTGTAATGGTTAGCAGTGGTGAACATCACGTCGCGAACCTGCTTCGCATTCATGTCCTGATAGCGGGACATGAGGACACCCATTGCACCGGCAACGTGAGGCGCAGCCATCGAAGTACCGGACTTGCTGCCATAACCAGGCTCACCGAAGGCAGGCTTAAGCGGATCTTTACTTTCGGTAATCTTGGGATCCTTGCCAACGATCGTAGAGTAAATGCCGTTGCCAGGAGCCGCAACAGTCCAATACTTGCCAAGACCAGCTTCGTTGAAGCCGTCGACGAGGGCATACTTAGGATTTGCGGGATCAAAATTGTTGGCCTTCCTCAGACCGGCAACAGCGATCCAATTCCCTTCTGCCTCGGGATTGAAGTACGGATACAGCGGACGATAGAAGGGATTTCCCATGTTGCGGTTGCCCGTCGTAAAGATCTGCACGACGTTCTTGTTCTCACCCTGCACTGCTTCCCAAGCGGCATCGACGAAAGATTTGTCAGAAGTCGCTTCACCCGCGTTGAACTTGTCACCGTAAACCTTCTTGAAGTAGAAGTACTCGTACTCAGACTGCTGCACAGTGTTCGCGGCGAGATGACCGGTCTGCATATAAATCTGACCGTCGGTAGGATTCTCGGGAACATCACCGGTTGTGTACTTGGACGTATCTTCGTCGGGGGTGACGTAGTGATCCCACACCCAATCGTTCTTAGCGGCACTCCACTTGTAAACTTCCTTCGTACGGATGTTCGTGCCCCACGAATTATTGATCACACCGCCACGATCGTGCCCATTAATCTTATTGGCCTTGGTGATCGTATCGGCCATGGTCTTCCACCCCTTGAAGAAGAAGTCATGGTCCTGATACGGGCCGTAGTTGTTGCTGTCGGTAGCGCCAGTGTTACCGCTAAGAATGTTGGATCCCCAAGCAACGCCGTGGAATTCGGAGCCGTCACGATTGGCACCAACGGTGCCCACAACATGGGTACCATGATTGTCGTTGCGATCGGACATCCAATTGCCCGTCACGTCAAAGTGTTCGCCTTTGTTGAAGGGCTGGCCTTTATTTTCGCTGCTGACAGACTGGGGATAGCGGTTACCAGTCGAACCATATTCACCCGTGACATGGGTGGCTGAAAAACGGTCGCCTCTAAGTTCGGGATGCTTGTCAAGGAGAGCACCAGAGTCCATGATGCCCACCATGGTCTTCTGGCCATGGAAGCCGAGGGCGTATGCCTTCGAAGCATTCATGGCAGCCAGACCCCAGTCCTTTTGATATTCCGCGGTTTCCCAGGACTGCTGGGCCTGATCAACCTCATGGTAGCGAGACGCCTCAAAGCCGGGTTCCATGTAAGCTGCATGCGCACCGGCCATCATTAGGGCAGCAACAGTCAGAGCCACAGCGCTCTTGGAAGCCTTGCCCTTCGTGGCACGATGCTCGTCAGTAACAACGTACTGCTGATGGGCAGCACTCCATTTGGTCTTGAAAACGCGATTCATCTGCGTATCTCCAAATATTTTGGTCTTTGGTTGGTCATTTCATCCCCGCTCACTTTCGAGTTGGGACATACGCAGAATAAGACCGTAGGCAACTCTCGGCTCCCTTCCTTTCAAGCCTCTGTTTTTTGAGTCGCTTTAAAACGTCAAGGTTAACCCCCATGTTTCCTTTGCCCCATTGACTTTCATGAAGTAAAATATTTCCTGAGAGTCATTATTAATGATTCCTTTAGAACCTTATGTGCAGATTGACTTTGATCAAGTTGCCCGATCGAACACTTTTGCACGCGTATCCATCGCGCCTGACAACACGAATAAGGGTCTACCCCAGTCTAGACCAATTTCCCTGCGGGCTTACCCGTACATTGTTAATTTAGACTCTCATGGGGGGGGGGGTGATAGATTGTATCTATGATGATACCTTACGGTCCACAGCTTTCAATTCTTCTGTTCTCTATTTCCCGAAACGAGGATTTCGTTCAGCTGGCACCCCTCTGAAGCCCCCTTTTCCGCCCTCCGTTCTCCGAATCCGATGCGTTCTCGCGGGCTTCAAACCCGACGCCGCCCGTCGCCAGCAAAGAAAAAGGCCGTCCGAGTCGTGAGACAGGGGCGGCCTATAAAGATTGATGGGTTGTATTTGCGTCAGTACTCTGGCTCGAGTACATCCTCGGCCCTGCACACGTCGATGCAGGCAAGTCGCCAGGCGGCTTCGGCCTTCTCAAGGCTGCCGTTGGCGTCGATCGCGGCGGAGGCGTCGGTGATGACATGGGTGACGAACCCTTCGCGAGCTGCATCGATTGCGGTGAACGAGACGCAGTAGTCAAGTGCAAGGCCGCACACCCAGACGTCAGTGATGCCGCGCTCGCGCAGACACCCCGCCAGCCCCGTCTTCGTCTCGTTGTCGGCCGCACAGAAGGCGGAGTAGCTGTCGATGTTGAGTTCCCTGCCCTTTCTAAGGACGAGGTCGGCCTTCATCGTGTCGACGCCCTCGATGGCAGCACCGTCGGTGCCTTCAACGCAGTGAACGGGCCAGAGCATCTGCTTGCCGTATGGAAGTTCAATGACGTCGAGCACGTGCCTGCCTTCATGGTTCCGGGCAAAGGAGACGTGACCCGCAGGATGCCAGTCCTGGGTCATGACGATGCAGTCCCAGGAATTCTTTTCGAGCACTTCACAGATGACGGGCACGATCTTGTCGCCGCCGGGTACCGCCAGCGCGCCCCCGGGCAGAAAATCCTTCTGCAGGTCGACGATGATCAGGGCGTGCTTTCGTGAGGTTTGTGCCATTTCTTAGACTCCGGCAGCGGTTGAACGTTTGTGATTCTGCGGACGACTTCCACGGCAGTTGTTCGATTTTAAGGGACCTGGTGCGGACCTTGAGCCCGAGTCAGGATAAACCCTGCAGGGTTTGGCCTTTGATTGAGAAATGTCGACTCCCCTTGGGCGAATGCCTTAGGGAAGGCACCTTGAGCCGCTTTCCCGCACTGCTAGACTTTTCATCAGTCTGCCTGAAAATCAGGCGTTCACAACAACCAACAAAAAGAGAAGGAAACATGACAGATATAGCAGGAACGGTGCCGGTCATCGCAGTGGACAAGGTGCAGGCCGTCGCGCTCGCAGTATGCACCTATTATTTTGGCGTCTGGCTCAAGGGAAAGATCGGCGTGCTTTCACGCTATTCCATCCCGAGTCCCGTGGTGGGCGGCATGTCCTTTGCCATCGTCGTCTCCTTCCTCGAGTACTTCAACATTGTCAAGGTTCAGATCGACTCGACGCTGCAGACCGTGCTCATGCTCGGCTTCTTCACGACCATCGGCCTGATGGCCAGCCTTCGCGTCGTCAAGGACGGCGGCAGGCTCCTTCTCGGCTTCCTCCTCGCGGTCACGGTACTTGTGTTTCTCCAGAACGGCATGGGCATGGCCATAGCGGAAGCCATGGGCTTTGACAAGCACTACGGCATTCTCGCGGGCTCCGTCTCCATGATGGGCGGCCTTGGCACCGCCGCTGCCTTCGGTCCCTATTTTGAGGAAACCTACGGCATCACGGGCGGCACCGCCGTTGCCGTCACCGCCGCCACCTTCGGCATGGTCGCCGCCCTTCTCATCGGCGGCCCGTTCGGCGAATGGTGCATTCGCCGCTACAAGGTGAAGACTCCCGACGAAGTCCAGCAGCCTGAACCCGAGCTGCACCTCCCCGACGACATGGACACCGACATTACGGAACAGCACGCATCCGCGAAGCCAAACTTCACGAATGAGATCATGCGGGCGGTCTCCGTCACGGCGCTCGCCATGGGCCTCGGCACGATCGTCTCGAACTTCCTCGGCCACTACATCACGCTGCCCGCCTACATCGGTGCCATGATCGTCGCCACCGTCATCCGCAACGTCGGCGACTTCTCGGGGATGTACAAGGTCGAAGGCAAGGGCCTCAACGCAGTGGCCGACATCACGCTCGTCCTCTTCGTCACGATGGCCATCAACAACCTGAAGCTCCACGAGCTCGTGCACCTCGCGCTCCCGCTCGTAGTGATCCTCGCCTGCCAGACGATCCTGATGCTCATCTACGCCTGGACAGTGCTCTTCACGGCCTTCGGCCGCTCCTACGACGCCGTCATGCTCTCCGTGGGCGGCATCGGCTTCTCCATGGGTGCTACGGCCAACGGTCTTGCCAACATGCAGGCCATCAGCGAAAAGTACGGCTCGTCCCCGCGCGCCTGGCTCATCGTCTCGGTCGTGGGCGCATTCCTCATCGACCTGATCAACGCCGTCGTCATCACGTGGTTCGGCACGTTGTAACGACAGGCTCTCTTCTGATCTGAAGATGTCAGACCAAGCTCTCGTTTCACAACCCGACACGGCGCAGGAGGTCCTCAGGGGCCTTCGTGCCGCCGTGCCCGTCATGACGGGCTTCGTTCCGGTCGGCCTCATTCTCGGCGCTACGGGGGCACATGCCGGGCTCTCGCCCTTCACCTCGGGCTTCATAGAAACGCCGCAAGGAGACATCTGACTTCAGGAAGCCGCGGCCAAGGCATTTCGAAAATCGTGTCAACCTCGTGCACGGCTTCCGTAGCCGATCAGGCTTTTTCGGGCTTCCTGATTGAAAGACCGCCCGCTTCGCGCCAAAGGGAGTGGAACCCGAGCTCGAGCACGTCATCGCGACCTTCTGCAAATTCCCGCGCAGCCTCGAGCACTGCGGGGAGATCCCAGGCAAGGAACACGTCATAGGCATACCGCCTGCCGTCGACGATGCCGACACTCTCATAAGCTTCAGGAACATTTGCCTGCAGCTCGGTTCTGAGCGAATCTCGAACCTCCCTTCGACCTTCGGGCGACCGATCGCGGGTGTTCATGTAAAGGATGCCCGCCGTTGCGCCCGACTGCGCGAGCATGCGCATGAGATCGGGGTCGTTTTTGAAGTAGGCGAGGACAAGTGCCGGACAGGACAGCTCAGCATGCACGGCATCGAGCAGGTAATCGCAGTCCTTTTCTTCGGATCCGTCCCAGTCGAATTCATTCGACTCGTCGAGATAGTCATCCATCGTCGTGACGAGCTTCATCGGATCGGTTTCGCGCAGGTAGCTCTGGAATTCCTGCACCGAGAAGCCGACGCCCGATTCAGGCTTGCGCGTGAGGCGAAGATCGTAGTAATACTTCATCCGCACCGCTTCGCCCACGGCATTGTCAAGGAGCGCCTGCACGCACGAAAAGGCTTCGGCATACTCGGGCTCCTCGAGAGTTTCGAAGGCTTCATGGTAGGCGATCAACCGGTCTGCACCCCCTTCCTCCGGCTTTTCCTCCCAGAGATAGACGTTACCGGCATGGAGCTCCCTGCCGTTGATGTCGAACCGCAGCGGGATCGCCCCTCTGCGGCGTCCGAGCGTCAAGCGCCAGTCAGACCTCAGCTCTTCGGGCATCCGTCGGATGAGTGCCCGCAGAAGATAGGTCCTCAGCCAGTCGCCGTCGGCCGAGAGGTTGAGATCCACCGGGCCGGCAATGGCTCCGACGTACGCCAGAGCTCCCGGGACGACCTTCTGAAGGTCCTCGGTGATCTCGAGCTGCGCATCCTGGCATTCGTCAGGATCGGCCAGACGCTTCAGCAGCCCGGGCGTCTTCTGCGCCATGCCGTCCCAGAAATCGTTGATACGCTCCCGCAGCGGTTTCGAGAAACGAGGAAAGGCCATCTGAAAACGGCACAGACGCATGAATTCAAGTGAATCCTGATCGCCTTTCTGCAGCGCTTCTGCACGCTCGAAACAGGGTAGCGCCTCCTCCTCGCGTTCGAGGTAGAAGAGTGCATAGCCCATGCGGAACTGCCACTTGTGCGTGTTTTCGTAGCGGTCACGGACGGACTCAAGGAGCCGGATCGCACGAAGAAGTTCGGAACCGCCGAATTCGGCCGCATTGTTGCAGGCGCGTGCCAGCTCAAAGGTGAGCGCGGGATGGCGTTCGTCGTCGGGCTCGGCTTCGAGCAGTCGAATGATGCCGCGATAGTCCTCTTTCTCGTCGAGGTCGGCGACGATCTCGAGCATTTTGACCACGTCGGGCGGGAAATCCTCGGAGCGTTCGGGCCCCTCCCGATCCCCGAGGCCGCTGACGGCCGGATTGAGCTTGAAGTGGTGCTCGCGTGACTCTCCGGTCGCAGGGTCGGGCATGAAGATGAGATGAATGCTGCGATCAAGGTCGAAAGCGACGTTGACGATGTCGCCCGCCTTCAAATCCTGCTTGTTCATCGTGTCGGCAATGGCGCTGCGGGCATGTCGGATCCAGACCGGCGGCATGTGCGAGAGTCCGGCCTCGTTCATGCGCAGAGTCACAGGGACGCGGACGCCTTCGACCGGCATGCGGGCCGACAAAAGATAGGGCAACTCCTCGTCAGGCTTCATTTCGTCAAATTCGAACGCCGCGCAGGCCGCCTCAAAGCCTTCCGGATCCTTGACCACGCACAGGAGCGCCTGGTGCTTTTCCATCACCTCTTTGAGATCCATGCGGTTGCTCTGAAGGTCTTCGTCATGTTCCGGGCGAATGTAGTGAAAGAGCATTTCCGGAAGCGTTGCACCGTCCCGGATCTCCTTTTCGAGCGTCAGGAATTCCGCGTCACCCGGCACGAGCTCAAGGCCTCTTTGAACGGCAGCCTGTGCAGCTTCGGTCTCCCCGAAGTGTGCCAGAAGCTTTGCATAATGGAGCCATCCCCAGGGATAACCGGGTTCAGCTTCGACGCCCCGACGGGCAATGTCGAAGGCTTCCCGGAGTCGACCGACGTGCGTCAGCGCGGCGGCGAGGCGATAATGCCAGACACCGCTCCCGGCGGCCGCGGCTTCGGCCTTTTGGAGCACTTCGACCGCCTGTGCATATGAAACGTAGTCGTCGCACTGCAGAAGCGCGAACGAGCGCCAGAGCGCGATTTCCAGATCGGCATCGGCTTCTTCGCGTGAGAATCGGCCCTGTTGGACACCCTCTTCCACGAAGTTGTCGAGCAAGGCGAAGATGCGTCCTACAATCGTGACGCCGTTCTCATCGCAGGCTTCGAGAGCGTTTCGGTCATTGTCCGTCAAGAGCATGTTGCAACCTCGAGTCAAGGGCCAGCGCAGTTGCCAAAGGGCTGCGCCGACAATGGTTGTGTCGGAAAGGAAGGGAAACGGCCGGACGGTGCGCCTCGCGCGTGTCGTGATGCATGCTTTGTTCACGCCGTCGCGAATCGAGGTGTCCGGCTTTTCCCTGTCCTTATCTTCATTCTGCCCGAGCAATCAGCCAGCGCCACAGTGCTTTCCACTATTGATGTCGTGGCCTCCCGGGTATTTTGTTTCGAGAATTTTCCATAGGAAGCTCTTCAAAACCCCTGTTCCCAAGCCGAATTGAACAAAATTGTTCCGTTCGGTTTTTCTTTACAACGTCAAAAAATGGTGTTTTCTTGCCATCAAAATAGTATAATTCTATTGTGTTGACGTTTACGATCTTGTAGCGCTATGGAAGAGTTGTTTAATGGTCAATTGAGC
>NZ_KQ968528.1:0-582 GCF_001578585.1 Sutterella sp. KLE1602 | reverse complement strand
ATAAGAGCTGTTGCCATGGATCAAAACTCTGCCTTCGACCTTGAGGTGAAAGAGAACTGTCCCAACGGCGTGGTTGTCTACGACTTGTTCCATGTCCTGTCCAACTTCGGCAGGAAGGTGATCGACAGAGTCAGGGTGGACGCGGCCAATTCCCTCAGGCATGCGCCTTGGTTAAGAAAAGTCGTGAAGAGCTCCCGGTACCTCTTGTACAAGCGCCCTGAAAATCTCTCGGAGAAGGAGCATACAAAACTGGCGGAGCTTTCGAAACTTAATACGCCGTTGCTCAAATGCTATCTCATGGGAGACAAGCTTCGACATCTCTGGAGTTTGGGAACACGCGGACAAGCAATTGCTTTGGTTATGGACTGGATTCACCGAGCCACTCACAGCAGGATCAAGCCCTTGGTAGATTTCGGCAAGAACCTCAGGGGCTATGTGCAGGGCATCATTGCAGCCGCGGACTTTAAGATCAACACCTCTGTGCTTGAAGGTGTCAACAATAAAATCAAGCAAATTAAGCGACGAGCTTATGGCTTCCGAGACGATCAGTACTTTTTCTTAAAAGTCAAGGCCGCGTTCCAC